>CAYXRA010000009.1:0-10584 GCA_964467525.1 uncultured Calditrichaceae bacterium | reverse complement strand
AAAAACCAGATAGAACATCCCCAGAATAACTATAATAAAAATGGCGGTCAGCAAAACCGGACGCAGCGCGCTTTTGGACGGAGGTTCGGGAGGCGGCGCTTTTGTTTTCTCTCGCGGTTCCTCAGCACTTTTTTCCGGTTCCAGTCTCTCCATGACAAACCAGTCCGGCTGACTCTGCAAGTCCGCCGGTAGTTTCTCTGTTCCATCCTGCAATTCCTGCCAGTTGTTCTCGAAGCTTTCAATCGCGTTAATCATTTCCCTGACACTCTGAAAGCGCTGGTCGGGATCTTTATCGATAGCTTTTTGAATAATAAGACTCAGTTTGGGCGGCAGGTCGGGCACATATTGAGTCGGCGGCGGAAATTTACTCTTAATGATCGATTCGCGAATATCAAAATCGGTTTGATTATTAAAAAAGGGAATCTTACCGGTGATCATTTCATAAAGCGAGAAACCAAGCGCATAGATGTCGCTGCGGTAGTCGGTGTAGGTTAACCCTTTTACCTGCTCCGGCGACATGTAAAAGAGCGTTCCGCCGCTGGCCAGGGTTTGGGTGTGTCCAAGACTGGCCTGATCGCGCGCCAGACCAAAATCGGTTATTTTAACCAGCCCCTCCGGTGTCAGGATTACGTTGGACGGTTTGATATCGCGGTGGATAATCCCGGCGCTGTGGGCATGATCGATGGCGCTCATCATTTGCTTGAAAATGGCCAGAGCCTCGCCCCAGTGAATGGCACCCTCGCGTTTGATTTTATCGGCCAGCGTTTCACCCTCGACATATTCCATGACAATGAACCACTGATCGCGGTCTTCACGCAAATCATTGATACGGACAATATTGGGATTTTCCAGCTTTGCCAGCGCCCGCGCTTCGGTGTGAAAGCGGCGCAGGAAGTTTTCGTTAAGGGCCAGACCGGGCGCAATCATTTTCAGGGCGACCATTTTATCCAGTTTGATATTATGGGCTTTAAAAACCATGCCCATGCCGCCGCGCCCCAGTTGTTCCAGGATGCGGTAGTTGTCGAATTTTTTACCGATAAATGATGATGCCATTGCCAAATAAAATTCAATTAAACGGATCGGACATTTGCCGAAATTTTACTAAAAAACAACATCTTATGCAAAAATTGATTAACCGGTTATTTGTGTATAAACTAAATGTTATTCGGCAGAAATGGGTCAAATCTTGAGGCAAAAATTTGATTATACGGATGAGAATAGCAATTGAATTTTTGATCCCGCAATTATTTACATTATATTAACGGGAAATAACCTTTGGGAGGGTAATCATGAAAAAACTGATCTGCTTATCCCGTTTACCGTTCTCGCCCAGCAGAAAGAAAAAGATCTCTCAGAAAAACTGAAACGCGCTCAGAGTCAGAAAGCATCCGGAATTTTGATGACTGTTGCGGGCATCGGACTCACTGTGGCCGGCGTCGTTGTCTATATTAATGGGTTAAGTGAATCGGATGCTTTCACTAACAGTTACAATCGCTATGATGATAACAGCGATGATGGCGCCGGGAAAATTATCGGCGGTTTGGTTGTAATGATTGCCGGAGAGGCGCTTTTAGCAACCGGAATTACTTTCTGGATCGTTGGCGGGGTCAAAAGCGGGCGCTACCAGCGATTGATTAAGCAAAAGGAAAAGCAACTCAGCCTGAAGCTTGATCACAGGGGCATCGGTATCCAGTTCAATTTTTAAACCGAACCAGGCGGCGATTTTGATTTTTATTAATCAACATGATAAGAACAGCCTTCGATGCTGTCAAGCCGAAACACACGAATAAACCTGCAGTTAATTATCGAATCCGGATGGACAAATCCTTAATTTTTGATTACCGGGCCGGCATCGCATTTTTTAAATAAACACAATGGTGATTTGGAATAATGAATCATGGTGATAAGTTGAAATGATTATCGTGCATTTTTTAAAATAACCGGCTTAATAACCTGAAAAATATTCAAATTAAACGGGAGGTATTAATCTTGCTATTAAAGTTTTAATATTCATTCAATTTAAAGGAGAATTTTTATGAAGGTATTCAGGTATTTTACCTTAGCATTTTTAATCATTGCAATCGTATCCTGTAACACTTCCGGGCCAGTCAGCTCAACAGATTCACAGACACAAAACGAATTACAGTCCTTCTCAACCATACCCAAACCGGTTGCCGCGGACCGGCCTGTACGGGTCATGACGCGCAACATTTATATCGGCGCCGACGTCGACATCGTACTTTCGGCAAAGTCGCCTGAAGAAGTACCGATCCTGGCCGCGCAGGCTTTCCAGCAATTAATATCCACCAATTTCCCGGAACGGGCGGTATCGCTGGTGCGCGAACTTGCTCTTACCAAACCGGATCTGGTGGGATTGCAGGAAGTCTCGCTGATACGTTATCAATCCCCCGGTGATGCCATCATCGGCGGAACGACGCCGGCAGAAACCGTGCTGATGGATTATCTGGATATTATGATGCAGGTGATCGAGGCATTTGATCTCGACTACAAAGTGGCAGCCAAAATTCAGAACGCCGATGTGGAAATGCCCATGATCACCGGCACAAATCCAATGACCTTTGACGACGTCCGCGTTACCGATTTCGATGTCATTTTAGTGAAAGAATCCGTGCAGGTTTCCGAAGTTACCGCTGAAAATTTTCAATATAATCTGGTCATCCCTGATCTGGGCATGGAAATTCTGCGCGGCTATGTCGCTGTCGATGCCAAAGTGGATAACCGTACATACCGTTTTGTAAATACCCATCTGGAGCCCTTTGCTCAGCCGATTAAGATGGCCCAGGCTCAGGAACTGCTGGCCTCCCTGGCCGGAGAAACCGATCCGGTAATCATGCTCGGGGACTTCAACAGTCAGGCCCCGACCGGTGAAGTTTATAATTTTATCGTTTCGCAGGGATATGATGACATCTGGCTGCAAAACACCCTGACTGATAATCCGGATGGATTTACCTACGGTCATGATGCGGATTTGCGCAATGAAACGGTGAACTTCTACGAACGGATCGATCATATTTACGTGCGTTATGCGGAATCCGCCATACCGCTCTGGGTGCATGCCATCGTCGTGGGTGATGAGCAGCTTAACCGCACCGAATCGGGACTCTGGCCTTCGGATCACGGTGGTGTGGCGGCGCGGTTGAAAATCCCCTCGCCGGAGTCCGGTCCCTTCACGGTATTGGACAGACGATAAATATCCGATTATTAAAATACAGAATGATTGATTTTTGTTAAATGGAGTGTTGAAATATTGGATCAATGGATTACATTTATTTTCCATGAAAAAATATTTCAACACTTTGTTTTTTCAATGTACAGCTTAAGAGAAAATTTTACATCTCAAAGACACCATTTAAAATATTAAGTTGACCTATTTATTCCTTCATATGCATCACAGCGCAATTGAAAATCCCATATGCCATTCATTATTCCAATACAAGTCTTGGTCATGATTTATGTAGAATGCCTTGAGTCGAATGGTTTCCGGGCCGACCGCTATACCATAGGACCAAAAACGAATACCGCCATATTTATTATGCTGAAAATAGCGACCGATTTGAAAGGAGGCCATACACAATATTGAAAGCTCCACGCCAATAGAAGTGTCAAGTTGGTCGAAAGAAAACTTTTCCCAGGATGTGAACCAGGCCTGATAGAATGGATCGGCTGAGCCATCTTTGTACGTTTTAATCAATAATTTTCGCGTATCGGCGCTAATCAGAAATCCCAGGATATCCGTATCAATCAGATTCCATGCTACGCCCAGTCGTAATCGCTGAGGTAAAGGGTCATCACGATATTTATCATGATTTAAATACGGACCAATATTACTGACAGCCATACCAACTGATAAGCCGGGCGCATTACGGTGCTTAAGGAAACGATTGTAAATTTCACCCAAGTACTGGCGATGAAAACAAAAATCCGTGAGAATCCGCTCAAATAAAACACCGATATCAAATGCGATACCATAGTTGGCATCCGGCCTTCCTCCTGTAAGCATATCGCTTTTGATATACTTAATGGAACCGCCCAGCCGAATTCCGTCTGTCAGACACCTGGCATAACCGAGTGAAAGTGCCCATTGTTTTGATTCGTGTCTGCCCAGTTCATTTCCGTATTCATCAATAATTATATGCTCACCGAGATCGAAGCGGGTATAATCAATACCAAATGCACCGACGTGAGGGATTTTAAACGTTGCAGCCAAAAAGTGCAGGGGATGCTTGCCAAATTGAGGCAAATAATCATATTTCCTATAATCAATCCCGCCATATCTGACACCGGCAATCGCGGCTGGATTGAAATACATAGCGCCGGCATCATTAGCCACTGCGGTTAACGATCCGGCCATACCATTGGCCTGATCCTTGAGTAATAAAAAAGGAACTGCCGGTTTACCACGTGCAAAAAGTACTGTTGCGGCAAGATGAACTAACAATATTGCTTTAAGTAATCTCATTTTTGACCCTGTCATTCAATTTTGATTCTATCAAAAGCATTGATCTTCATTCATTTCCTGATGATTCTTTTTTATTCAGCCAATAATTATCTCAATTACATTTTCATTAACAATCGGAGCCACTTGCGCTATGATCAAATACTTTTTTACTCACTTGCCCAGACTACAGTACCGGATTGATCAATATATGCAAATTGATCGGGATTTTGGGCAGTCATTACGAAGGCCAGACCATGATAAAAATCCTCAGCCGTGATAAATTGCGGTTCGATGACTATCTTCCCGCTTTTATTAATAAAGCCGGTTTTATCATTTTTTATTATCCAGGCCCGTCCGTCGTGAAATCCCGAAGCCAGTTCGTATTGCGGAGCAATTTCAAAGGCGCCGGTCCGATCGATAAAGCCCCATTTATCACCCTGCATCAGCGCGGCTAATCCCTCGGAAAATTCAGGCATTCCATAATACTGATAGTCAAACGTTGGCCTAATGACCATCTTGCCCTGCGTATCAATAAAACCCCATTTACCGCCGATCATCACCGAAGCCAGCCCTTCGGAAAAATTTGAAGCGCGTTCAAATTTAAAATCGATGCCCATTTGACCATTCTGATCAATATAACCCCACTTGCCGTCTTTCATTACCGCGGCGAGGCCATCCGAAAAATTAAGGGCGTTATCATATTTCATTTCAATGACAAATTTACCTGCCTTGTCAATGAATCCCCATTTTCCATCCTGGGCAGCCGGAGCAAGGCCGTTTATAAAATAAGATTCCTGCCTGCTGTTAAAATCAAACAGCGCATCGATGATCAACTGACCGCTTTTATCGATGAATCCGGTTTTCAATGCTGGTTTGCCATTAATTTCCTGATTGATCATCACCTGGGCCAGACCTTCACTGAAATCGGCCGACCAGCGATATTTTGGTTCAATAAGAAATTGTCCCGTTTTATCGATAAATCCCCAGTCACCTTTTAGCGCCACTCTGGCGACGCCGTCTCTGAATAATTTTGCTTTGGCGAATTTCGGTTCAATTACCGTTTTTCCAGCCTGGGTCATATAGCCCTGTTTCCAGACTTTTGCTTTGTCATCTTTGAACTGTTTTCTCATGGGATAAAGGATTTCGTCCTTATCTCCTGCAATACCGCTGATCACGGTAAGCATTAGAAACAGCGTTGTCAGAACAATGCGGCCGATAATTTCATAAAAATTTTTACGCATCATTACTCCTTTCAATACTTCGTAATGATTTAAATGATATTATTTGAAAATCTATCTAAAAAAGACAAATAATTTCGAAATTATTAAACGATTCCCAAAAACCGGGTTCAGAATTCATACGAAGTAAGTCTGTTTCCACATTTGAATGATGCAGTTAAACCCGCGCAAGTTGTTTAATGGATTTTAATTCAGTTCGATCAAAAAAACAAAATTTTAAATAATCCGGACTGCCGAATCGTTTATCCGCCCAGCGCGCTGCCCAGATAATAGGGCCAGATAAGTAAGGCAAAAACCGCTTTCCAAAAGGACAGCTTTACAAATCCGATCGTAAACAGCCAGCCGATAAACCAGATTGGGCCAACCAGTCCGGCCGCTTCCGCGGGGTGGTTACAGCGTTCTTTTTTCTCGTCCATTTTAACTTCCCTTTTCTCATATTCAAATTAAATCAATAAGTCTGGTCTAAAAAGCCCGAAATATTCAAAAAGGCGTGTCATTGCCCCAAGGGGGTGGCCCCGAAGGGGCAGGCTATGCCACGAGGAACGAAGTGACGAAGCAATCTATTTATTAACAGCAACTTACACCAGATTGCTTCGCTTCGCTCGCCGCGTAAGCGGCCCCTCACGGGGCCTGTCCCTTTGGGGCAATGACAAATTGGTGTAAAATGACCTTTTTAGACCAGACTCATCAATTATATTAAAATATAAACTATCAATACATCATGTTCAATGAAAAAAACAAATAATTCTTGTGCATTTTAGATTTCAACTTTTTCTTTATCATACATGCGTTTAAACCGGCAATTCTTTTTAATTACTTGACGATCCGGTTTGATCTTTCTAAATTTAATTGTTTTACAATTCGATGCTATTTGTAGCGAACCATCCCGGAAGGTTTCGCACATGTATAGACTTAAAGTAAATCTGATTATCAGCATGTTACTGATCTGTTTTTCCCAGATTAGCGCAACATCTTTAAATAAAACAATTATTGAGAAGCTTACAACAAAACACGGATTGACCAACAATGCAATTACAGTTGTCAAACAAGGTCCAAACGGTTTTCTTTGGATCGGTACGCTCGATGGATTAAACCGTTATGATGGTTTTGAAATCCTGCAATTTCGTCACCAACCGGATAATCCTTATTCGATTCCACATAACGCGGTCACTGACATGATGTTTGACAGTAAAGGACGTTTGTGGATCGGAACCGGGAGCGGTTTGGCTTATATGGATGTGACAAAATCCAGAGAAAATAGATTCCATCTTATTACAACAAAGAGTATCAATTGTATGTCAGAAGATAAGTGCAACCATCTATGGTTTGGCACTGATAACGGATTATTTATTTTGGACAGTACCGGCAACAATACTTCATTTTCGAATCATCTGTCGAGGGCATCGGGAATTTTACCGTCGGATCGCATTCGCGCTATCTGTGCGGACCGTAGCGGAGGCATCTGGGCGGCGACAGAAAAAATGGGAATGTTACGAATAAAAACCAATGATTATCTAAATTTTAATATAAAGCGAATTAACACAAATACAATCCCGGCTATAAGCAGTAATTGTGTCATCTCTATTTATGAGGATAGCCAGGGTCGCTTATGGACCGGCAGTGTTGAAGGCAAAATCTGTTTTTTAAACTCCAATCGACAAAGGGTACATTCCTTACCGCTCAGAAGCACCCTGAATGCCAGGCAGGAAAATACGAAACGCATTCAGTGGATCATGGAAGGCAAAGAGGGTTCCATCTGGATTGCCAGCAACGGAAACGGTTTATACAAAATCGATCCGCATCGCCTGGAAGTCGTCCAATTTTTCACGACGTTTTCCGAAACATGCAAATTATCCAATGACGCGGTATTATGCGTTTATCAGGACGAAAGCGATGTGATATGGGCCGGTACGAATGGCGGCGGAATAAACGCTATTAAATCGAGAAGCTTTCCTCTTTATCACTGGGAGGCAAAAAAGGATTCATCATCGCTTGGGAATAATATCTGGGTGATTAAAGAAGCTCCGAATGGAAAGTTATGGGCCGGCAGCGATTTCGGCTTGCTGGAATTTAAAAATCGCTCAGTTAGTGGATATGCCTCGCCGGAACCATTTCTTAAAATTAATAAAACCATTCGCACAGGTTGTGCAATACATGACCTGCTCTGGCTCAATAACACTGTGGTATTGGCGGCAACTACCGGAAAAGGAATTGCCCAAATAAATCTGAAGACAAACACGGTTTCATATTTCCCCGGCGCCGCTGGTGATTCTCTTCTGAAATTTGTTTACACCTTAGCACGTGACAGTCTGGGGAAAATTTGGGTCGGCACAAACGGCGCAGGTCTGGCCCGGTTCGATCCTGATAACAAAACGTTTAAAATAATCAATCAAGCCCTTAATTCAGGAAATAAAATCAATTGGGTAACCACGCTGTCAGCTTCCAATAAACGGCCTGCCGTGAACATGCTGGTCGGAACCTGGGGTATGGGAATTTGGCATTTGGATATAAAAGACTACACGCTCAACCCGATTCCTTATCCAGCGACTTTTAAAACGACGCCGGCGTCTGCGATTATCTTTTCAATACATAAGGCTCCGAACGGCAATCTCTGGCTGGCTACTTACGGGAACGGCCTGATTCGCTTCAATCCCCGCGACAAAACCCTCAAAACGATCACCATAGAGCAGGGTTTAGCGAACAATGTAATTTATGGCATTCTGGAAGACCGCAATAATTACCTCTGGTTGAGCAGTAATAACGGACTGATGCGATTTGACCTGGTCTCTGATCATAGCATTAACTTTAGTCCGGAAAACGGTCTGCTTAATTCCGAATTCAATTTAGGCGCTGCTTACGTCTCACAGAGCGGGTTTTTACTCTTTGGCGGTACCCGGGGGATCGATGCAGTCTATCCCTATGGCGAGCTAAACCAAAAACCGCCGCGCTTGTTTCTAAAAAGTATCAACGCCGATGGAAAAATAATACAAACATCTATAGGATCCAGTTTAAGATTTGATCATGGAATTCGTCAAATCGATTTCGAGCTGACCGCGCTTCACTTTAAGAATCCCGCGCAGAATCGGTATGCCTATTATCTTGAGGGCTATAACCACCAATGGCAGTATATTCATCAAGAGCGCAAAATGCATTTCCACAATCTTCCGGACGGCAGGTACCGGCTAATGGCCAAATCCGCCAACTGCGACGGTTTCTGGTCCGACCCTACGGAATTAATCGTCTTCGAGATAGTGCCGCCCTATTGGAAGCAAATCTGGTTCAAACTTTTTTTATTCGCCGCGCTGTTACTCGGAATATGGGCCTTCCAAATTTTCAAACTGCGTAAAAGGCTTATTCTGGAACGTGTGCGTTACGATGAAAAAGTGAAATTAAAAAAGAAAATATCCGCGGATTTTCATGACGAATTAGGCCACCGGATCACAACCATATTGCTGATGAGTAAGATGCTGCGCACAAAGATTAAAGGGAATAAGGAAGGGGAAACGATCCTTGAACATTTAATTGATAATTCCGATAAGTTATTTTTAGACCTGCGGAGTTTTCTCTGGGAATTGGATGAAAAAAGGTCAACTTTGGATCAGATCATTTTACAACTCAAAACTTTTAGCGAAGAGTTGTTTGATGATACACATATTTCATTTGTCCTTAGATTTCCCGACAGATCCCTTAGCCATATCCTTATTCCAACAAATTGGCGGCGGCAGATTTTGCCTATATTCAAAGAAGCAATGAATAACATCCTGAAACATGCAGCGGGCGACCGCTGCGTTCAAATGAAGGTTGACTTAAATGGCAATGAATTTTCAATAACGCTCACTGACGATGGAAAAGGCTTTGATGTAAATAATATTACCAGTATAAACGGAATTAATAATATGAAGACGCGCGCGGACAGTATTGGCGCATCGATTGAGATTAAATCAACGACCGGAAGAACAAGTGTCATTTTTAAAGCAAAACTACCCGAAAGGATAGTTTAATTATTCAAAATACCGTATATATTGCAGAGAAAAACAACGAATAATTAAATCATGATTAACACGCAGTACGCAGACGTACAGAAATACGAAATCTGGATTATCGAAGACGACAAATCTTATGCCGTGTGTTTAGCCAAAATAATTAATCAATCCAAATATTTTGTCTGTTCGGAAATTTATTTCAGCGTTGAACAGGCGCTATCCGGTAAAGCTAAAAATGAACCGGACGTCATTATCCTGGATATTGAGCTTCCCGGAATGTCCGGGGTAGAGGGGGTAATACATTTTAAAAAAAGATGGCCGCACGCTGAGATCCTGATGCTTACCATTCACCGGGACAACGATTTCGTTTTCAATTCCCTGCGCAACGGGGCAAACGGATATCTATTGAAAAGCAGTGAACCGAAAAAGATACTGAATGCAATTCGGGAAGTCATCGACGGCGGTTCGCCAATGAGCATGGCCATCGCGCGCATGGTGGTCGATTCATTACATCAGCGCCCGCTGGAAGAACCACTGTCCAGACGTCAACGGGAAGTGTTGCAAAAACTCTGCGAAGGCAAAAGCTGTAATGCCATTGCCCGGGAGTTGTTTATCGAAGTGTGCACGGTAAAATTCCACATACGTAACATATATCAGGCCCTTCGCGTCCATAATAAAGCCGAGGCTGTAGCCAAAGCCAAAGATGATCACCTGATTTAAAAACCATCCGTTCGGATAGTTGTAACGTCCCGATCCCTTCCCCATATTTTATCCAGGTTTTTCATATAGTATCACCTCAATCGAAATGAGAATTATAATGAAAACATACCGATATTGCGTATTGGTTTTTTTGAGTTATGGTTTATTTTTCTTTGAAAGGGCCGCCGCCGATGACTGGGAATTT
>CAYXRA010000008.1:0-51301 GCA_964467525.1 uncultured Calditrichaceae bacterium | reverse complement strand
AAATCATGGATATTTCATTTTGAATAATGCGCTGCACTTTTATTGAATCAGGTTAAAATAGATTAAAGCTTCCCTGAAAAAATAAATGCTGAACAGGAAAAGCACCGCGCCCAGTCCTCTGATCACATAAACATACACATTGCTGGACAGAAAAGTTTTCGATTTGCCGACCAGTACGGCCACGGTAATTTTAGCGCTGATCATGAAAATATACATGGCGGCGATAAACGTCAGTGCCGCACTCCAGTGACTTTCGGCTGCTTTGAGCACCGTCGGTGCGCCGATTGAAATCCAGAAGATGTAAGGATTGGGATTGACGAAATTGGCGATGATGCCCTTGCGCAGGGATCGCGGTTTAACCGCGGCGAAATTAATTTCCGCGCCTTTAAAAATGATATTTTCGTAACCGAGATAAGCGACATATAATGCGCCCAGCAGGGCAATGATGCCGAGGATGATTTCCATTTCAGAAAATTTCGATATTACATAAAGCGCGGCCAGCACAATCGGCAGGTCCGAAAAAACCGGAGCAAAGGACAGTTTGATTCCTTCTTTGATATTATGACGCAGGGTTTCCGAAATAATCAGTGTGAGCAGCGGTCCGGGGGTTAAGCCGCCGCTTAATCCGAATACGATCCCCGTAATAAAAAATGTTATTGCTGCATCCATGTTCTGGTACTACTCTATAATCTTTTATATTTGCTATCCGTTTTAATAAACAAATTTTTCACGGGAATAAAAAAAAATCACGCAAAGCACGCAAAGCAACCTGGAGGCTTTTCCTCAACATCATAATTAATTCTCTGTCAGCATTTTAGGGCTGCATTTTCCACGATTAACGAATAACGAGCAATGGGGATTGCCGCGCGACTTCCTCGCTCGCAATGACCCTTAACTTTCATTTTTTCAAATAACCAGTCACGAATAACGATTAACGAAAATCGCCCCACCCTTTCCTCTTTTCTCTTTCCTACTTATCCTTCGCTCTCTCGTCAACCGTTTTCCGGATCGCCGCAATGTGGGCCGGCGTGGTTCCGCAACAGCCGCCGATGACCAAAACCCCGGCATCGATCAGTTCATTTGTTTTCCTTGCGAAAAAAACCGGATCTTCGGGATAGCGCAATCGGCCGTCCCGGTTTTCAGGTATGCCGGCATTGGATTGGATGATAACCGGAAGACTGGTTTCCTGTTTAAAATCGATGGCAATTTTAATCATATTTTCAATGCCGTTGCCACAGTTGGAGCCAATGATATCAGCGCCGTTGTCCTCCATTACCTGCCCCGCCCGGGCAATGCCAACACCCATCACTGTGAAAAATCCGTTGGGTGTGGGATCGAAGGTCATGGAAGTCATCAATGGAATTTCGGCCGAAAGATCGCGGGCGGCTTTAATTGCCTGAGTAATTTCCTGCAGGTCGGTCATGGTTTCGATACACAGGATATCGACGCCGCCTGCGAGCAATCCGCTGATCTGGCGCTTAAAACTATCGTAAAGCGTTTCCGGTTCGGTATCGCCGAATGGCACCAGCAGCTTACCCGAGGGTCCCACTGATCCCGATACGTAGGCCTTGTCGCCAACGACCGAACGCACGATCTCCGCGGCACGCTTGTTAATCGCTTCTGTCTGATCGGCTAAATCAAAATCGGCCAGTTTCAGGGCACAGCCGCCGAAGGTATTGGTCTGAATAATCTCCGCGCCGGCCTTGTAATAGGCACTTGCAACTTCTTCGAGTATTTGCGGTTTGTCCAGATTTAACGATTCGGGACATTGACCGGGTTTTAGTCCGGCTTCAAACAGCATCGTACCCATGGCCCCGTCGGCAACGATAACTTCACCGTTTTTAACGCGCTCAAGAATTGGTTTCATTTTATTGCACCCCCGTTAATTCTTTAACGCAATCCACCGCCCTTGCCGCATCGTATGCATAGGCATTGGCGCCGATTTCCCGGGCAAAGGCTTCGCTGAGCGGCGCGCCGCCGACAATGGACCGGATGGAACCCTGCAGATTTTTTTCTCTCAAAAGCGCTGTGACCTCGCCCATGGCCGGCATAGTGGTGGTGAGCAGCGCCGACATGCCGATGATCTGCGCTTTTTCGTTGATGGCCGTTTCCACGAATCGCCGCGGATCGACATCCTTGCCCAGATCGATGATCGCGAATCCGGCGCCTTTGAGCATTATTGTCACCAGATTTTTGCCGATATCGTGCAGATCGCCCTTCACCGTACCGATGACTATTTTGCCGCGCGTGGGCATATCTTCGCCGATAAACAGCGGTTTGAGATAATCCATTCCGGCATACATCGCTTTTGCCGCCAAAAGGACTTCCGGTAAAAAGATTTCATGCTTTCTGAATTTTTCACCGATGACATTCATCCCCTCAATTAAACCTTTATCCAGAATTTCCCGTGGCGGGATTTTCTGTTCGCCGGCCCTGCGGGTCAGATTTAAAACATCATCCGCTTCACCCGATTGCAGGGCCTGTGATATTTCATCAAGTATATTCATGAAAAACTCCGAAAAATATTTTTCATTATTAAGCAATTAAACGTTTGCATGCAATTGTTTTTTATTTTGTATGCGCTGCATGCGCTCAATGCAGGATACGGTCTTGCATTCGCGGCAGTAGGAAAAGTTGTTCCCGAACAAATGGATGTTCATATCACCGCCCAGCAATACGCCGGAAACGGATTTAATCGGCGTCATCAGGTAGCTTTCGGTGAGGGACAGGCCGATCCGGGAAGGATTCAAATAATCGAACAGTTTTTTCTGGGCGCTGATGTGCCAGCCGCAATAACCGGGACTGTATGCGAGCACGGTAAAATTTTCGTCATAATCGTGTTGATTTTTTAATTCAGCCTGAAAATTTGATTCGATGATCGTAATGGCTTTATCCGCTGCTGACGAAGCGATGGCGTCGAGCACTGTGGCGGTAAGGAAATCATTTTCCGCAAAACGGGATTGAATTGTATCCGTTAACTTTTTGCCGAGAGTCAAGACGAATAACGCCGGATGTTCTGCCTCAGGGTAAATCTTTTGCAACAGGGCCTGCGGATCGTTGCGTCCCTCACCTTCAAAAACAGTTATAAAATTCTTCACTGTAATTTCTTTTAAAATAGCGGTTGGCCGGGCAGTTTGACGGAACAAGCCCATAGCCTCATTCAGACTCATTTTTAATGGATCGCTGATTTGCCGGCCGTCGCTGTAGCCAAGGTTGCCCGGTACGCTAGTTTTTTCGGGCAGTATATCTTTTATTTTTAGTTTGAAAATATCAGACATTTGATTCCGAATTTATTTTTTACAAAACCTAAAGAGCCTCTCCCCCAGCCCCTCCCCATCTTTGGATGGGGATAGAGGGTTCTCCTCAAAATAATTTTCCCTTTACTGCAAAATAATCTCTTCCATTTGCATTGCCAGCGAAGGGATTGAAGTGGCGCAGAACTTCCCCTTCGCCCCTCCCCATCTTTGGATGGGGAGGGGTTGGGGGTGGGGAAATATTTATCATTGACTGGAGCCGGGCAGCCGTTCCTGCCCGTAACGTTGCGCTTCCCTTTCCATTAAATGAATCATCTCCCGCCGGACATCTTCACTCAGCGGTGATGGCGGTGCGCTTTTCAAAAGTGCCTCTACCTGTTGATGGGCGCGCTGGCCCAGTGTTAGTCCGCCTTCTTCCTGCCAGCGCGCGCGGTTGGCGCGATCGATCACCGGCCCCGGAAAGTAGTGTTCGCTGCGCAGGTATTTGCGGGTATGTTTGGCAATCAGCAGATGATCCTCGGTCAGCAGTTCCTGAAACAGCGGCAGCGCCGGGAAATCTTCCTTCGGCGCAACGCCGCCGACCATCCGCAGCATCATCCCGCAGATCTCGTTATCCAGCACCAGTTTTTCCAGACTCTGACAGCTTTCGAAATCCAGCATGCCCGGGCCGGAAATGCTGTTAATTCCCGACAGCGCAGCCAGGGTGGCGCCGATGCCGCTTTCCAGTCCGGCCTGGGCATCGAGCATTTTGGCGTCGCTTAAGGCAATATAAGCCTGGGTCGGGATGCCCAGATATTTGCCGATCTCACTGTAAGCACAGTCGATCATCATCGTTTCGATGGCCCCCATGGGCGTGGTTTCGTAACGCACATCGAATGCCGCCGGCGATCCGCCGTAGAGCACGGGCGCGCCGGGACCGGCCAATTGACTGATAACGATGCCGCTCAGGGTTTCGGCAGTGTGCTGAATCAGCGTACCCGTGATTGTTACGGGCGACATAAATCCGGCCAGAGGCATGGCGATGAATTCAACCGGTATGCCGTATTGCGCACAGTCGATTACATTCTGCGCCGTTACATCGCTCCATTTTAAGGGTGATGTCGGACAGCAGGAAAAGACAGTCAGCGGCTTATTGGTCAGCGCCTGCTCCGAGCCGCGCACGGCGACTTGCAGGTTTTTCATAATCTCAAAGGCTTCGATGGTAAAGGTACCGGTGACCACCGGCTTATTGCCATAAAGCAGGCTGAGAAACAAGCGGTAGCTGTCCGAAATTTTTTCATGCACATCGGCCGGAATAAAAGCCGTGCTCTGGGCGGCGATGTTGGGCAGTTGTTCAACCAGTTGCACCAGACTGATATAATCGGCCGTGTCGGGTTTGCGCATGGTGTTTGTTTCGTAATCCAGAATATGCAGGGCAGCCGAACCTGGCGTAAAATAGATGTTATCACCGCTGAAGTGGTGCGTTTCTTTTCCGCTGACGTCAAACAGTTGAAATGCGGACGGCACGCTTTTCAGGGCTTTATCGATCAGCGCCTCCGGCAGCTTTACCAGCGACAGATTCTGATCCACAATGGCGCCGTGTTCGGCGAGCAACTTGCGCACGGTTTCATTCTGCACGGTAACACCCAGCTCGCTCAGAATTACTTTGGCCTCGGCCAGAATTTGTGCGATAAGCGATTCGGAAAGGAATTTGACTTTCGGTCTCATTACAGGCTCCTGTTAAAGGATAATCCGAAAAATAACCAGCCCTCATATAAATCGCAAATGGAAATAAACGGGGATTGGATTCGTGTATTGCCGGCGTGCACAGAAATTACCGCTTTAGGATTTTGCGTGGTGTAAATCGTTATTAATCTGTCTTTATGGAAAAACTAAAATCTATAATAAAGATGAAAACATGTTTTAAAATTTAATCATTTTTTTGTATTTTAACTTTAGTCAATTAAAAACGAACTCCCACCGTTAAATAAAACCAGGAGGCATTATGTCAAAATTTGAAGAAATTGGTCAATTATGGCAGGTATTATTGTTTATTAGCTTTCTAATAGTTAGTGGTTTTTGCAACGACTGGGAGGTCAGTGAAGCACACCACCTACCAAAGTATAATCCGCCTTCAGAACAGATAGTTCGCCTGGCCGCTTCGTTCGATTTCGCCGGTAATGCGCAAAACTGGAAGCCATTTAAAGGGATGAATCTTAAATATCAAAATCAGGGAGGCAAAGACGGGAACGGTTATATCCGGTTAAACGGCAGCCAGCCCGATGAATGGAATTTTATGGCATCGCCCAAAATACCTGTTACATCCGGCAAAAAATATAAAGCAGCTATATGGGCCAAAAATGAGTCGAGACCTGAAAACGCCCGATCGTTGCAATTTAAAATTGAGTTTTATTTTCCTGATAAGAAAAACACGCGGGTAATTTCTTCCTATTTGCCACATGACATTTTTGACTGCTGGTTGCACTGGGAAAAGGAATTTGAAGTGCCGGAAGGATGTAATGAAATCTGGTGGGCGTTAATGAAAGGAACGAATGACACAGTGGCAACCGATGTCTCATTCGATCTGTTCGAACTCCATGAAATAAAAGATTTTAGCTATGAATATCTCCTCAAGAATGCACAATTAAAGGGCCTGATCACTACTCGATTAAAAAACGTACATCCCAGAATCTATTTAAGCGAAGCAAAGCTTGCAGAATTGCGTCAAAAAATTGAAATTGATCCGGTTTATAAAAATATGTATCAAACTTTACTCCGGATGGCTGCTAAAGGACTGCGGCAGGGACCGCCGGATTATGATGAAATGACAACAAAAACAGGAGGCGTAAAACGACTCGACGTACAACAACTCTGGCAACGTGATGTGGGTGATATGATTCCGCATCTGGCGATGGCCTATTTATTAAGCGGAAATACCAGATATTTGAACGGAGCAAAAGAATGGATGTTTGCCTCGCTTAATTATCCCACCTGGGGACTTGAAAAATGGGACGGCATGGATTTGGCAGCCGGTCATCAGCTCACCGGGATTGGTCTTGCCTTCGATTGGCTATACAACGATTTGAACCGCAACGAACGGATGCAGATCAGAAATAAGCTGAGCGCACGCGCCGGAAAAATGGCCAGAAAAGTCTTAAACGGTGAAGCCTGGTGGGCCGACAAATATCTGCAAAACCATCCCTGGGTCAATTTGGCTGGATTGGCTACAACAGCATTCGCGCTATACGGATTGGAAGATGAAGCGGCAGGCTGGATACACGCCGCACACGAGGTATTTTTAACTACACTCGAAACGCTGGGCCATGACGGAGCCAGCCATGAAGGATACGGTTACTGGGAATACGGCACAGAATTTATTTTACGGTATTTGGAAATGGCTCACGGTCTGATGAATATTAACCTTTACGAAAACGATACCGCTGAGCACCCCTGGCTGAAAAACAGCATGCTCTATGCGCTGCATCTTATAATTCCCGTTAACGGCTGGTCCAATCAGGGCAGTGTAATCGATCTCGGCAACAGTACGCGTAAACACTGGTACGGTCCAAGCTACATCCTGCGTAAGCTTGCCCAGCGTTTTCCACGTTCCGGTTCCGCTGGTTTAGCGCAATGGCTTGCGGATGAAATCGTTGAAAAAAATATCGATGAGCCGCATGCAGGTCAATACCTGAATCTGCTGTGGTACGAACCCGTTATCACTGCAATCAAGCCCGATCAGACAGCTTCTACCCTGCATCACTTTGAGGACATCGGTATCGTTGATGCCCGCAGTAACTGGAGCGGCGATGAAACGCAGCTGATCGTAAAATGCGGGCCGCCTCTGGGACACGAACATATCGATTTTCCCTATGATTATGGAGCCAATCATGTTCATCCGGATGCCGGACATTTCACAATTGTTAAAGGCGGAGCGTTTCTGATCAAAGATGACGGATACAGCCGTATGTTAAAAAAACAAACGGCCTATCATAACACGCTGCTGGTTGACGGTCAGGGGCAAAAGGGTGAAGGCGGTTTGGCTTTTGATCTGGACTCGTGGTTTGAAGAGCGTCAGGCGCCCAAAATCGTTTCCGTCGATAAATCAAACAGGAAAGATGTTATTATTTGCGATGTCGCCCCTGCCTACCCGAAAAAGTTAGGTCTTAGACAGTTTGACCGCACATTTACTTTTTACAAACCCAATAAGATCGAAGTGGATGATGTGGTCGCGGCCTCAAAAAATGTGACTTTCGAATGGCGCATTCATCTGGGAAGCAAAGGACAAAAAATCAGCGACAATCACTTCCGGATGAAACACAATGGCCAGCAGGTAGATTTTTACATTGACAGTGAAAAAAATATAGATACGTACATCGGCGAATTCCAAAAGGATCAGTTTATTGGAATCGTCACTATGCAAAAGGAAAGGAATAATCAAATTAAATTTACTTTGCAGTTGCAATAGGATAAGGTAACACTTCTTCAGTAACAATAATAATTAAAGGAAAAAGTAATCAACAATTATTAAAGTGATTTTGTCTTATTAAGAATAATTGTCCTTGCCCCCCCTTTTACGGACCTGGCAAAGACATAGTAGTGAACCTGCTTATAATCAGTGTCATATTGAGGGATTTGAATGATCGGATACTGAAAATAGTGTTCGGGTAAAAAATCCTTTTTAAGAGATAAAATTGAATTCCATTTCAATCCATCCCGGCTATGCCATAATTCTGCGTATGGGTGCTTGTTTACTTCGCTCGGTTCGTACATGGTGCTGACAAAATACTGGTTATTTATTTCTTTGGCATACATGGCGCTGCCGTTTAACTCCTGAACTTCTCTGATTTTTTTATCTTCGAATGTGTAATACCTGATATAATTTTTTTCAAATTCCGAATCCGAAGGAATGATTAAACCATCTCCCATGCAAATTATGGATACCGCACGATACATTTGGCTTCCAATCAAAAACGGCTCAAGTGTTTTAAAATCCTTAGTCTGCCAGATTCCCGATTCAAAATCCAGATCGCCGGTTAAAATATAAAACACTGTTCTGTAAGGGTCATAAATGATGTTGTGAATGTGACGTATCTGGCTGGCTTTGAAACTATAAATCACAGCCCAGTGCAGACCAAAGTCATCGGAACGATAAATATTAATGGGATTATCTGAGCGTTTGCGGTTATAATCCCCCCAAATCAACGTATCCACGCCGTCATGATAAACATTGATCGGGCGGCGGCAGGTGGGGATGGTAAATACGTTTGCAATTTTCCGGTTTTCGATTTTGAAAATGCGGTGATCGAAAAATACCAGAAAATGATCCACATCTTTGGCAATCACATGAAAAATTTCCGCGCGCAGGAGTCGGGTAATAATATTAAACCGGTTGTAATTCAGCAATGATCTGCGATAAGGGAGCGTGAGCAGATGCTCTGTTTTATCTGCATCATGGCGATACAAATACAAGCGGTTGCGCCGACTCAAAATAGCGTCGCCGTTTTTGAACACGTACTGGGCGGTAAGGTTTTTTAAAATTTTCATTTGGTAAGTCCCCTTCCCCGTCCCCTCCTCATGCAAACATGGGGAGGTCCAAAGGACTCCCGTGGAGGGTGTAGGGGTGGGGCTTCTCCTGCTATGAATTTCTTATTCTATACTAAATTAACTTGCCTTACTGTTTCAATCATTCCTTTGGTGTTAGTTGAATCAACGCTGCTCCGGCAACCCCTCCCCCGTCCCCTCCCCACGCGTGGGGAGGTCCAAAGGACTCCCGTGGAGGGGGTAGGGGTGGGGCTTCCTTCTTTCCTGTATCACACCCGCCAAAACAGGGGAATCCATGACCTATTTCAGTCTGTACAAAGCAGCACCGAGGGCGTAAACCGGTCGACTGAGCTTAGCCAGGACAGCCTGAAAAAAATTCAGCCTCTGTGCTGACTTTTCATATCCGTAATATTCAAAGGCCGGGTTTACATTTTTTTCAACCAGCGCCACCTGCAGCGGGGTCAGATGCGTGCGCCACTTGTTGAAATTCCGGTTGAGCAGCGGTCCAAGCGTTTCCTTTTTCCACTGCATTTCCTGCTCGCTGACCAGTGACTGGGATGATGCGGCGAAATCGAGCATTTGTTTTTCAAATGACACGTTCAGAAAGCGGCACAGTTTTTCCAGTTCCTGTTGCGGTTCCTGCAGCAATTGCTCATAATGAATTTCAAAATAACGATCGTCAAATAAAGGTGCATGGCGTTTTCCCAGACTGAGCTGAATTTTATTGATCAGAACGTGCAGGTACCAGGGACGCGATTTGGACCAGTCCGCCTTCATTTTGGAAACCAGCACATCGCGCGGATCGCGGATTACATGAATAATTTTACATTCGGGAAACAGACGATTGAGCAGGGGTAGGTGTTCGATACTGCGCGGATCCTTATCACCGGTTAAGGCATCGGATTCCCGGCCGGCATAGGCCGTTAATAAAGTCCGGTAAATGCACAGAGCCAAATCCGGGCTGTCAAAATCGAAACCGGAAAATGTACTCCCGATATCCAATTGCAGGCGACCAATCAGTTCATCGGCGGATAAAAATTCGAGCAGCCCTGCCCTGCCCTGTTTGGCGTATAGCTTTTCCAGTGCGTTTGTCGTCAGGAATCGGCGAATAAAATTGATTTCAGGAATGAAAACAATCTCTGGGTGACTGTTAAGCATGCTCTGCAACAGCGAAGTCCCGGAACGACCCACACCAACAATAAAAATCACGGTTTTTCTCCTACAATTTCGTATTTTTTAGACCATTTATGAGCTGTTGCATTTCAAGTCACAATAATTCTTTGTATTCAGGATAATTATAACTGCGGATCATTTTTAAAATATTGCACTTTAAATCGAAGAAATTAAGCCAATCGTGAGCCAAGTAAACTTTTTACTTTTCCATACTTTCAATATCATTAATCACCTGCTCAATACTTGGATTTTCCAGCCAGGAATGTCTATCTTTCGAATAATCTCCGTATCCGGTTTCCCCGTATTGCAGAAATCTTATCATGTCAACTACACCAAGACTTCTGGATAGAACTTCAATCCCTGCAATTCTAATTTCGCTAAGCGTCCTGTTTTTTGTATTGGTTTCCATTTAAACTTTCTCCTTAATCCAGTCTAATGGATTTCTTACTTCCACCTTTATTTTATCATCATGTTGACGCATTTTTTTTAACAATTGGGCATCGGTTGTTAAAAAAATATCAGCCTTTCCATTCTCAGCGCACGATAAATGTAAAGCGTCGAAACTTTTAACTGTTAATTTTTGTAATTGTTTTGTTCTTGTCAATATTTTTTTATCAATTTTAATATACTCTTTTGCTTTGGATAGGATGAAGTGGACTTTTGTTTTCTTTTCCGGATCAGGAATTTTACTTATTTCATAAAAAATCCCGTCACTGTTTAGTAAAACCCAACGTCCACTTTCTACTATTTTTAATATAGTTAAAATAGCCTCTGCTTCGAGATGAATTCTATTTTGTGTCTGATCGTCAAACGGTCTGTTTAAACAACAAACATCTAAGTATATTCTCATCAGACTTTCCTTTTAATGTTTGTTTTTACTTTATGCTAAAGATTATTTATATCTAAAAGCTTCCGCATATACGCAATAAACACCGCACTCCAGCGGGCGCTGGTAAAATTGTGTTTAATTTCGGATATATGCTCAACCATACTTTTGTACAAATCAGGATTTTCATGCAGACGCACCACCGCCTGCGCCACGGCATCCACATCGCCGATGGGTGTAATCAGACCGTTCTTATCCTGCTCGATGATTTCCATCAAAGGTGTTTTGTCGGATACGATCACCGGCATATGCATCATAAATGATTCGATCAGCACCCCGGGATGGCCCTCGCCGGCCCAGTCGGTCGGCAACACCAGGACATCATACTCACGGAAAATTTCATAGGCATTGTCATTTTTAACCAGACCGCGGTAGTTCGCATTGGGTACGCCGTCCGCAAGCGTATTAATATTCATGGTATCATGCCCGTATAAATCCAGGGTAACCGGATATTTGCCGGCTAATTTTTCAAAAGCCTTCACGGCGATGTGCGCGCCTTTATCCCGGCTGACCTGACTGAAAAACAGGAAACGTTCGGCCTTTTCCCGCCCGGGGATCATTTTCCCGTCGGCTGCCGGCCGGTTATTGGCAAACCATTCCACGCGATTTTTGCTTATCATTCTGAAAAAATGCACCTGTTGATTCGTTTCGTAAAGGGAAAGATCGGCATTCAGAATTGTTCTGCTTAGGAATTTTTGAATGATCCGCGGCATTCGTTTAAAGCGCTGATCGTTATTGCCCGCGGATTGACGAAATATGATTGGGATTTTACGCATTCGGGCAATAAAATAAACATAAGTCCCGATTAGTGTAACATAATTCCAGGGCGTCTGAAAAGTGGCGATTTCAGCGCGGCGCGATTTAAAAAAAATTTGTATCAGGCGGATAAGAATAATGAACGGTTTGAGCAGGTATTTTTTATGGGTGCCCACATCGACCAGCAAAACTTCCACATCATCGGATTTCTGCAAATCCCGGACCAATCGGCTGAACAACACCCGGATGCCGCCTTCCGGCGGAGGCATGGTCACAACGCATAGTAGTTTTATTTTATCAGCATTCTGTGTATTCAAATAACGGCCTCATTCGCAAAGCAGCGTTACAAACGGTTCAGATTCATAATAATCAGGACGATGGTCGCCACCTGCGAAACGATCGCCAATCCTTCTTTAAATACCTCGTACCAGTCGATCACTTCGCTTTCCGGGATAAAAATAATATCCCCTTCCTCGATAATAATTTCCTCTTCGGCCTCCAGCCAGACACCGGTTTTATTTTTTATGATCTGAACATCGCCTTTCCGGGCGCGGTTATTAAATCCGCCGGCCAGGGATATGTATTCGCGGTAACTCAAACCCTGCTCAAAATTGACATTACCGGGCGCGATCACGCCTCCTGACACAAACACCAGTTTGGTCACTTCCGGAACGATAATCTCATCCATGTCGCGCAGAACCAAATCTTCACTCATTTCATTTTCGATGAATAATTTTTCAAAATCACAGGAAACGAGACGGTTATTCTCACGGCTGCGTAAACGGTAATAACTTTTTTCCAGATCGTTCATTTCCTCAACATACATGCGGCTTAACCGTTCCAGCTCTTTATCCGGTACAATTTCTTTATAACGCAGAATTTTGGCAGTTTTCAGCGAAGCCTTGGGCGTGAATCCGCCAACCCATTCAATAACCTCAGTGAGTTTGGTTTGTCCGTCCACGATGGCATAGGTACCGGGATACTTCAGCGCACCTTCCAGAATAACCGCATGTTTCCGGTGATAGTCATATTTTGTTCTTACGAAAATACGGTCATCCGGCTGCAGTTTAAACGCTTTGTCTCCCGGAATACGGACAATGTTTTTATAGAATTTTGAGGTGTTTTGCTCGAAACGCTGAACTTCGATACGCGCGGAGTCGGCCGAGGGCAGCAGTCCGCCCGCGAAACTGAGGGCATGATACAGTTCATCACCCTTTTTATATTCAAAGTCTACTTCCTGACCAACGGCGCCTTTCACCGAAACCGAATAATAGGTCGTATCGCGATACGGGACATAGATCACATCCTGGTCCATCAGATAGGGATTCTGCTTAATATCGCCGACAAATTTGTATTTGAGAATATCGGCGTTCACAATTTTGTCATACCGTTTAATCTGTACATTGCGCAGCGAAGGCATGTTTGCGAGAAAATCTTCGTTCTGTGCCATAAGTTCCGGCTTCATCGTTTCGTTCAGTGCGGCAAACACCCGGTCGCTTGAAGTCAGCGTTATTTTGGCCGGCCGGGGCACAGCCCCGATCACCGTTACATTGATCGGATGCACGCTGTTGAGGTAGGTTTCCACGACAGCATTGGGAAAACTTAAACTGAGGGCGTCGTTAATGACATCCCGGGCATCACGTAATTTCATGAATCTGACGTAAACCGTTGGCCCGTCGGCAACGACGAGATAACCGTCCGGGGTAACCACGGGATTATAAACTTTAAAAGCAGGACCTTTTGTATCGACTTTAATATAAAACTCATCCCCGGAGTCGACAACGTATTCATCCTCATCGATGGATGCAACCAGGTCGCTTATGCCGGTAGTTTGCTTTTTAAGCAACGGCGATGCCAATTGTTCGGCCTGCCTCTCTGCGGAAAATAAATTCTCGATCATTTCCTGATCTTTGGTGCGGCGCATATAATCCTGCGCTTGCGCGGCTTCAACGATCATTAAAACCAACAAACCGGTAAGGAAAATATTTTTAATCACGTTAAACACACCTTCTTTATAATTTTTTTTCCAAAATATCAACGATCCTCCGGGCGGCGTTGCCATCCCATAAATCAGGAATTTGGCCAATTTTATTGTGACCTTCAAGGATTTTTTTTGTCTCTTGTATGATACGCTGCGTATCGCTGCCCACCAGCACATTGGTACCCAGATCAACGGTAACCGGCCGTTCGGTGTTTTCGCGCATTGTAATGCAGGGGATCTGCAGATAAGTCGTTTCTTCCTGTATGCCTCCCGAATCCGTCAAAACCAGTTTGGCGCTGTGCATTAAATTCATAAAATCCAGATATCCCAGCGGTTCCAGTAAAATCACATTTTTCATTGCACCGATCATATCCTGCAAACCAAACTGATCGATCATTTTCAGGGCCCGGGGATGAATGGGAAAGATGATCTTCAAATCTTTCTCGATCACCTGAAAGGCGTTGAGCAATTTCAGGAAATTTTCCTTGTTATCGACATTGCCGGGACGATGCAGGGTGACCAGCGCATATTGATCCGAATCGAGGTTAAGGTCTTTTTTAATGGTAGAATTTTTAGCCTTTTCCATGAAATATATCAACGAATCAATCATCACATGACCGACAAAATGCACTTTACTATCGGCGATACCTTCATGCTTAAGATTGTTTAAACCGCTTTGTTCGGTAACAAACAGAAAGTCGGATATGACATCGGTTACGATGCGGTTTATTTCTTCCGGCATGGTGCGATCAAAAGAACGCAGTCCCGCTTCCACGTGCGCCACTTTAACGCCCAGCTTAGTCGCAACCAGACTGCAGGCGGCCGTTGAATTAACATCTCCCACCACAATGACCAGATCCGGTTTTTCAGCGATAACCACTTTTTCGAATTCGGTCATAATTTTTGCCGTTTGTATGGCGTGGGATGCTGAGCCGACGTTGAGATAAATATCCGGCTTCGGCATTTGCAGGTCATCGAAGAATAACTTAGACATCCGTTCATCATAATGCTGACCGGTGTGCAGCAGCACTGTTTCAAAAGTCTTCCGTTCATCCATGATCCGTTGTATCGGGGCAATTTTCATATAATTGGGTCTTGCGCCCACGATATTAATAATCTTTTTCATCTGTTTAAAATCCCCCTCCCCTAACCCCTCCCCACGCGTGGGGAGGGGTTAGGGGAGGGGGCTCCTTCCCGCTTTACTAACTAATAAACGTCGTTTGTATATTTAATCATGTTTTTGTACAAATCAGTTCCATTATTTCCACTTTATCGGTAAGATTCATATCTTGTTATTCAGTTTTTTTAACAATCTGGAAGCGGCGCTCTGCTCGGCACTTTTTTTGGACTTTCCGCTGCCCTCGGCATTCCAGCTATTATTCACATTTACAATAACTTTAAACTGTTTGTCATGATCGGGGCCGCTTTCTTCCAGTACATGATAGCGGGGCGATCCCCAGCCTTTTGCCTGTGCATATTCCAGCAGCATCGATTTATAATTATATAATTTATTTGTGCCGAGAAATTCATCACAACGGGTAAACAGTGTCCGTTTAACAAATTGTTTTGCGGTTTTATAATTGCTATCCAGGTAAATTGCCCCTAACAGCGCTTCATACAGATTAGCCATGTTGGACTGCCGTTCGCGGCCGCCGGTTTTCTCCTCGCCTTTGTTGATTAACAGGTATTTGCCTAAATCCATGCTTAGAGAGATGATGCTTAAAACCTGGCGCGAGACGAGCACCGATTTTTGCTTGGACAGATCACCTTCACTCTCCGTTTTATACTGATCATAAAGATATTCCGTGACCACCAGATCGAGTACGGCGTCGCCCAGAAATTCGAGGCGCTCGTTCGATTCAAAGTCAGATTCCTGGGTTATACTTAGATAGGAACGGTGTTTGATAGCCTGAAGGAGTAAATTCTTATCGGAAAAGGTATATTTTATTTTTGCTTCCAGTTCCGACAGATTTTCCGGCAGGGCAGCAGATTGATCGGATAATATGCCTATCCGTTGCAGCAATTTTTCAAACATATAAATCAATATCAGTTTCGAGGGCGATGTTTCAGGGCGATCGGTTTGCTTTGTCCGGCTTCTGCGCCCGGGGTCAAAATGGCATGCTGGAATACCGAAACGAATAGATAACCGGTTTCAGTATTCCAGCAATCCATCCTAATATTTCTTAACACAAAGACAAACGTTATGTCCGCCGAATCCGAATGAATTACTGATGGCGGCATTCACCTGTGCATCGCGGGCCTCATTGGGTACATAATCCAGATCACAGTCAGGATCGGGATACTCGTAATTAATTGTCGGCGGTACTTTTCCATTCAGCACACAAAGCGTGGCGGCAATCAACTCGACTGCCCCGGCAGCGCCCAGCAGATGTCCGGTCATCGATTTTGTAGAACTGACCGGTATTTTGCGGGCCTGTTCGCCGAACACTGTTTTTATGGCCGCGGTTTCATTTTTATCATTGAATTCAGTCGATGTGCCATGGGCATTGATATAACCTACGTCACCGGTGTTTAAGCCTGCGTCTTCAACGGCCAGACGCATCGCCCGCACGGCGCCTTCACCGCCAGGGGCCGGCTGGGTAATATGAAAGGCGTCCGCCGTAAATCCGATTCCGCTGATTTCGCCATAAATTTTCGCATTGCGCCTGCGGGCATGTTCCAGTTCTTCAAGGATAATGGTACCGGCGCCCTCGCCGATTACAAATCCATCCCGTTCTTTATCAAAGGGACGGCTGGCCTTTTCCGGTTCGTCGTTACGGGTGGATATAGCTTTGGCCGAATTGAATCCTCCGACGCCGGTCGGTGTAATGGACGCCTCGGCGCCGCCGCAAACCATAATATCGGCATCGCCGTACTGAATGGTCCTGAATCCGATACCTACACTGTGGCCGGAAGTAGCGCAGGCCGATACCGTGGCGTAATTGGGTCCCTTCAGATTATATTTGATGGAAATATGTCCGGCGGCAATATCGCTGATCATTAAGGGAATAAAAAACGGACTGATCCGGCGCGGACCTTTATTCATCAGTTTGCTGTGTTCATCCTCAAATGATTTGATCCCGCCGATGCCAGATCCGTAAATCACGCCGATACGGTCGCGATTTTCATTTTCAAAAACTAATCCCGAGTCGCCGATTGCTTCATCGGTTGCGACCATCGCCAGTTGAGAGAACCGGTCCAGCTTTTTCGCCTCTTTTACATCGAAATATTTTAACGGATCAAAATTACTGACTTCAGCGGCAATTTTTGTCACAAAATTTTCCGTGTCAAATAATGTGATTTTTCCGACGCCGCTTTGCCCGGCAAGTAAATTATCCCAGGTTTCGGAAACCGTATTACCCACGGGATTAATCGTACCCAATCCCGTTATAACAACTCTTCTTTTAGTCATAAATAACTATCCTGAATTCAATGATAAAAATGATAAAGAAATGTTACCGACACAAAAATATAAACAATCCCCACCAAAGGTGAGGATTTGATTATATTGATTTAAAAAAATGTGAATTATTTTTTAAATATTAGCCTTGTTCGAGTTTGGCCTTCAAACGTTCGATCGCATCGCCAACAGTGCGCATTTTTTCAGCTTCTTCATCAGGAATTTCGATATCAAACTTGTCTTCAAATGCCATGACCAGCTCAACCGTATCCAGGCTGTCAGCGCCGAGATCATCTATGAAAGATGCTTCCGGTTTTACCTGATCTTCATCAACACCCAATTGCTCAACGATAATTTCTTTAACCATTGCTTCGATATCCATGATTTCCTCCTCATGTATTGTTAGTTTAGTCGGTTATTTACATTACCATGCCGCCGCTAACATTAATTACAGTGCCTGTAATATATGACGCTGCCGGCGAGATTAAAAATTTTACTGCTTCCGCTATGTCTTCCGGAGTCCCCGCCCGTTTTAAAGGAATCTGGGCGATGTACTCCGCTTTTACACTTTCCGATAATTTATCTGTCATTTCCGTCAGAATAAAACCCGGCGCAATGGCATTTACCGTGATATTGCGTCCGGCGAGTTCACGGGCCAGTGTTTTGGTCAGCCCGATAACGCCGGCTTTAGACGAAGCGTAGTTGGCCTGTCCGGCCGTACCCAAAATACCGCTGACTGAAGCAATATTAACAATTTTACCAAATTTTTTCTTCATCATTACTTTGGATACCTGCTGGGCACAGAGAAACGTACCTTTGAGATTCACATTTAAGACCATGTCCCAGTCCTGCTCGCTCATGCGCATGGATAAATTATCCCGGGTGATACCGGCGTTATTAATCAGATAATCGATTTTTCCGAATTTTTCCGTGGTACGTTTAACGAGCATAGCTGCATCATCGGGATTTGAAACATCGGTCTTCAGAGCCAGAGTTTCAACACCGGGGCCGCTGAGTGCTTCAGCCGTTTTTTTAGCCTGCTCGATAAGAATATCAGAAACGACAACATTAATGCCTTCGCGGACAAGCGCGGCGGCAATTGCTTTACCGATGCCCTGCGCGGCGCCGGTAACGATGGCTACGCGTTTTTCATCACTCATAAAAAATTACCCTATTTTTTCGATTGCTTCCAAGGTTCCGATTTCCCTGCAGGGTACCGAGCGATCGATGCGTTTCTGCAAACCGCGCAATACCTTGCCGGGACCGATTTCATAAAACTGATTGAAGCCGTCGGCGATCATATTCTCTATGATATTTTGCCACAGAACCGGTTTGGTTAATTGGCGGATCAGCAATGAACGAATCTGTTCTTTATCTGTAACCGGTTTGGCCTCCACGTTGGTGTAAACCGGAATACGGGCATCTTTAAATTCGGTATCCTTTAGGGCGCTATTCAGGCCTTCCTCGGCGTGGGCCATTAAAGGACTGTGAAAGGCGCCGGACACGACCAGTTCAACCGCTTTCATCGCCCCCATTTCTTTCGCCATATCGATCGATTTACGCACCACATTCACTTCACCGGAAACTGCTATCTGTCCGGGAGAATTGTAATTAGCCGGCTGAATAATGCCTTCGCTTTCCAGATTCCGGCAAAGTTCATCGACTTTTTCCGGGTCTAAACCAATGATTGCCGCCATGGTGCCCGGCTGTTCCTGTCCGGCCTCATACATCAGCTTACCGCGTTTTTTTACCAGCCGCAAACCGTCTTCGAAGGTCAGCGTGCCGGCCGCCACAAGGGCGCTGTATTCCCCCAGACTGTGACCGGCCACTGCTTCTGCATCCAGGCCTTTCGCTTTTACCAGTTCGTAAATGATAACACTGTGCACAAAAATTGCCGGCTGGGTGATGTATGTTTGTTTGAGCTGCTCTTCAGGTCCTTCAAAACAAATCGCTTTGAGATCCGTTTCCATGATATCATTAGCGCGGTCGAAATAACTGCGTGCAGTATCGGAATTTTCATAGAGGTCTTTTCCCATCCCCACATACTGTGACGCCTGTCCCGGAAAAATAAACGCGTTGTTCGTCTTATCCATAATGCTCATCTAACTCGAATTTGTCATTAAAAATTTTGAACTTATTGAATCCGATCCAAATTTGCAATACAAATCGCATCTAAATGCATCTCAATCGTAAAATTTATCAAAATCCTGTTTAAAATTATTGACATTATTGTAAAGGTTTGGCAATGCCCCATTTTAAGAGAGAGCTTGCCCAGGTAAATCCGCCGCCGAAGGTTGCGAACAGAGTTAGGTCGCCGATATCCAGTTTCCCCTGCAGATAGGCTTCGGAGAGGGCCAGGGGAATCGTCGCCGCGGTGGTGTTGCCGTATCTTGATATATTGATCATCACTTTATCATAATCGATACCCAGTCTTTTCACTGCACCGTCAATAATACGCAGGTTAGCCTGATGGGGAATAAAAAGGGTCAGGTCTTTACCGGAGTAGTTATTCTTTTCCAAAATGTTCACGGCAACTTCAGCCATTTTCTGGACTGCAAATTTAAAAACCGATTTTCCGTCCTGATAAATAAAGTGCCAGTCGTTGGCAATCGTTTCCAGTGAGGCGGGATTGAGGCTGCCGCCGGCTTTCATCATCAGATAGTCGGCACCGCTGCCGTCGGAGTAAAGCAGAGAATCGATAATACCGATTTCTTCGTCCTCACTCGGTTCCAGCAGGATAGCTCCTGCCGCATCTCCGAAAAGCACACAGGTATTGCGGTCGCGGTAGTTAACAATCGAGCTCATTTTATCAGCGCCGATGACCACCACTTTACTGTGTCTGCCGGATACAATATATTGTGTGCCCACGCTGAGTGCATAGAGAAATCCGGAGCAGGCCGCAGCGACATCAAAAGACCAGGCATTTTTGGCGCCGGACTTTTCCTGAACCAGGTTTCCCGTACTCGGAAAAAACATATCCGGTGTAACGGTAGCTACGATAATCACTTCAATTTCCATGGGATCAATACCGCGTTGTTTGCACAGATTCTTAACCGCTTCGGCCGCCATATCGCTTGTTGCCTTTCCTGGTCCGAGAATACGACGCTCCACAATACCGGTGCGTGTACGAATCCATTCGTCTGAAGTATCGACCATCCGTTCCAAATCCTGGTTGGTTAATACTTTTTCAGGTACATAGTGACTTACTGCACTGATATAAGCTTTCCTAAGCATGGATATGTCCCTCTTTGATTAAACGTGCACTGATTAAATGATTTACATTTTTCTTATGCATGTAGCTGGCAACCTTAAGCGCATTCTTAATGGCTTTGGCCGATGAACTGCCGTGGCATATAACTGAAATGCCGTTTACGCCCAGCAGCGGTACACCGCCATACTCTTCATAATCATAAGCGCGCTTTAATTCACGGAACGCCGGTTTTACAAGAAAGGCGCCGAGATTGGTAAAAAGGTTCGAACCGATATTTTTCCTGATGGCCTTTACCAGGGCGCCCATTACGCTTTCAGCCATTTTTAACAGGGCGTTGCCCGTAAAACCATCACAAACAACGATATCCGTCGTCCCCTTGAAAATATCCCGGCCTTCCACATTGCCGTGGAAGTTTTTTAAATGCTCTTTTAATAACTGATGCGAGGCGATAGTCAGATCGTTGCCTTTTTTTTCTTCCTCGCCGATATTAAGCAGTCCGATGCTTAAATCTTTTTCATTGAACACTTCGCTTACAAAAATATTCCCCATCAGGGCAAATTGCAACAGGTGAATGGGTTTGGAATCGACGTTAGCCCCCACATCGATCATGAACACCATACCATGTTCACTGGGCAGAAAAGCCCCGATTGCCGGTCGCCTGACACCCGGTATTCGTTTTAAAGCCAGCAGACTGCCGGCCAACTGGGCCCCGGTATTGCCGGCGCTTACGAACCCATCAACTTCCCCGGTTTTGTGCAAATTCAAACCGACTACCATCGAGGCTTTATCTTTTCTGCGTATGGCCTCTGTAGGCGATTCGTTCATGTCAATATTGTCCGGGGCGTGTACTATTGAAAAATTTTGATGGTAGCGGGGCGGGACTTCTTCAAGACGTTCCCTGATCAATAATTCGTCACCGACCAGAATAATATGGGAATCGTCGGCAACTTCCTTTATATACAAATAAGCCCCTTCGACTGTCGCGTGGGGCCCATGATCTCCTCCCATTACATCTAATGCAATACGCATTAAATAATTCCCGGTCTATACTCAGGTTAGGCATTTTTGGGGATAGTTACACTTTTTCCCTTATAATACCCGCAGGCGGGGCAGGCATGATGCGGTAGCTTCATCTCTTTACAGTGATCACACTGCATGAGCTGTGATTTCTTAATGCCTGCATACCAATTTGCACGTCTTTTATCTCTTTTAGATCTGGATAATTTTCGTTTAGGATTTGCCATTATTTAACTCCTATTTAATCAATTTTCTCAATTTAGCCCATCTGGGATCAACCTCATCCTTTTCACAATGGCATTGTTCATGGTTTAAATCGGCGCCGCAGGTAGGGCAAAGCCCTTTGCAGTCGGGCCGGCAAACCGTTTTAATCGGATGGTGCAATAATACCATTTCGGATAAAATCAGACCCAAATCGATTTCAATGGTGTTGGCCGGCAGACGAATGATATCATCATCCTCTTCGGCTTCACCTCCCAAATTGAAAATTTGTCGCTGCTTCACTTCAAAGGGCTGCGTGAAGTCCGTAAGACAGCGATCACACTGATAGTGTGCTCTGGTTGATAGCTCTATATCAATCCGGTAATCCCTACCAAATTTATCGAGCACAATATGTAAATAAACCTTCTCAGGATAATATTCACGTTTTTTCTGTTCGAGAAAATCCGATTCAATGACATCATCAATTTCGTTGAGGTCTTTCTCGAACCTCTGAATATTAATCTTCATATCAATTGTGCAAAATTAAACAAAGAACATTGTTACATGAATTAACAAACAAGCGTGCAATATAACTGATAATTCCGTCGCGTGCAAATAATAATCCGGCGGGCGCGGTTCAAAATTGTCATTAATTTTTATGATATAAGGGAGGCAGTACCGATCCCGATTCCGATTCCGACGGCGATAAGGATCGCACCGGTAAATCATTAATTTTCATCTTCTTCGGGGGTCGGGGCTCGGGATCGCTATCGGCATCGAACAGGCGCGACATCGATCCCGATTCCGATTCTGACGCCGAAAGGATTGGCCGGTAAATCATTCAATAGAGCAAAACATCAATTGCCGCGGAACGGATGCTCAGTTCATATTATTTACGATTTGCATGGTATCCATAGCGATAACCAGCTCTTCGTTGGTGGGGATCACCAGAATCTTTACCTTTGAATCCGCACTGCTTATATCGCGTTCTTTTTTTGAACGCTGATTGTTTTTTTCCTCATCAAGCCGGATACCTAAAAACCGGAGTCCGTCAAGAGTATTTGCCCTTACCATTTCTGAATTTTCACCGATACCGCCGGTGAAAACCAAAGCATCCAGACCCCCAAGTGCCGCCGCATAGGCGCCGATATATTTTTTCAGGCGATACGTGAAAATGTCATGGGCCAGCCTGGCGCGTTTATTTGTCTCGTATTCCGATTCGATTTCGCGCATATCACTGCTTAATCCGCTCACCCCCATCAATCCGCTGTGCTTGTTCAGCAGCGTTGTGGCATCGTTCATGGTAAGCTCTTCTTTATTCATGATCTGCAGGATAATCGCCGGATCCATATCGCCGCTGCGTGTGCCCATCAGCAAACCTTCAAGCGGTGTAAATCCCATGGATGTATCGATTGATTTTCCTTTCCGGATGGCCGCTACCGAACATCCGTTTCCCAGGTGACAGGTTATGATATTCATTGATTCTTTATCCCTGCCAAGCATTCCCACAGCCCGGTCGGATACAAAACGATGGGATGTTCCGTGGAAGCCATAGCGACGGATTCCGTGTCGTTTGTAAAGCACGTATGGCAAACCATAAAGATAAGCATTTTTGGGCATGGTCTGGTGAAATGCGGTATCGAAAACACCAACCTGGGGAATATCCGGCAAAAGGGATTTGGCAGCATTAATACCTTTCAGATTCGGCGGATTGTGCAGCGGTGCGTAATCGATGCAATTGCGCATTTCGCGCATTACATCTTCATCAATTAAGACCGAGCCGCTGAATGCTTCGCCCCCGTGCACAACGCGATGGCCAACAGCGTCAATTTCTTTGCGGTTGCTGATCACACCGTGATTCTTACTCAGCAAAATGCTAAGCACGTATTCAATGGCCATTTTATGATCAAGAATTTCACCGGACAGACGCACTTCATCGCGGTCGTGCGGTTTGTGGGTTAAAATAGCCCCGGACATGCCGATTCGTTCGACAACACCTTTGGCCAGTACTTTTTTTATTTCAGGATTAATAACCTGATATTTTACCGAAGAACTTCCTGTATTGAGAACCAGTACAATCATTCTGTTTTCCCGTTACTTTATATATTTTATCTCTGTGTTCGTATTATTTTATCAATTTATCCCGTTCACTTATATTCGAAAAATCCCTTGCCGGTTTTTCTGCCGAGATGTCCGGCGCGTACCAATTTACGCAATAAGGGACAGGGCCGGTATTTGGCATCGCCGAGTTCGCGGAACAGTGTTTCCATCCAGGCCATCAGTTCATCCAGGCCGATTTGATCGGCCAGGGCCAGCGGGCCTTTGGCGAAATTATATCCCAGTTTCATGGCCGTATCGATGTCCTGTGCCGAGGCAACGCCTTCCATTAAGATATGAATCGCTTCATTGATCATCGGCACGATAACGCGGGTGGTGATGTATCCCGGATATTCGAAGACTTCTACCGCAGTTTTATCCAGGGTTTCGGCAAATGATTTTATGAAGCGGAAGGTTTCATCACTGGTTTTCAAACCACGCACAATTTCCACGAGGGGAATTTTCGGCACGGGATTAAGGAAGTGCATACCGATTATCTTATCCTGCCGGGAAGTTACCGTGGCAATTTCCGTGATACTGAGCGCCGAAGTGTTCGTTATAAAGATTGTATCCTTATCTGTGATCTGATCAACTTTAATCAGCAGATTACGCTTTTTCTCCAAATTTTCGGTAATCGCTTCAATAACAATATCACCGTAAACGACATCATCGACATTGCTGGTAATTTTTATGCGACTTAATATAGCTTTTTTCTCACTTTCGGTCATCGTCCAGCGGGCGATTTCTTCATCCATATTCTGTTCTAATTCTTCCGCGGCGGTTTTGGCCAGATCATCGTAACGTTCAATCAGAATGACATCCATCCCTTTAGAGGCGATGAGCTGCGAAATTCCCCTGCCCATTGTTCCGGCGCCGAATACGGCCACCGTTTTTATTACATCTGCCGATTCAGCACCGCCTAACTCAGTTTGACGCAATATTTCAATATCCATTAACTTTTTCTCATCATCGGGCATCATCATCTCCTTGTTCGCTGATCGAAAAATTCAAATTTACAACATATTTTCCTATTTACAAATTATCTATTAATTCTTTTTCTGAGAAGAAAAAATCCAGTTCAATTTTCGCATTCTCCGGGGAATCGGAAGCATGTATGATGTTGTGCTGTTTACTATCCGCATAGAGTTTACGCACAGTATTTGCTTCAGCTTCCGCAGGATCGGTGGCGCCAATTGTCTGCCGCAGGTCCTTTACAGCATTTTCCTTTTCCAGGGCCAGGGCAACGACCCGGTTCTCGGTCATGAAAGCAATCAGATCGTTATAAAAAGGGCGTTCTTTATGCACCAGATAAAACTGACCTGCAGATGCTTTGCTGAGCTTCAACATTTTCATACCGACTATTTGAAATCCGTCATTTAACAAATGATCAATCACTTTGCCCATCAGATTTTTCCTGACACAATCCGGTTTAAGTATCGCTAACGTACGTTCCAATTTCAGACTCCTTTTTCAATGTATTTAAGACTGAAATTTAACGAATTCTGCTCATGGGAAACAAATTTTTCATGAAATTATTTTCAATAAATTCAAAGTCAAACACATCCGATTTCTCATCCCATTCAAAATCTTAAAAAATAAAAATTTATAAAAAAAAGTCGGATCAGCATGTTTCTTTAAAAAAATGCACGGTCTAATTCATGGCGCGTTATTTTACCATAAACTATCGTGTAAACTTCATTTAATTTGAACGGGAAAAGATTTTTATGGCTGTTTGAGTAATAAAATAAGCGGCGCATCCAATCCGGAAAGCTCAGGAGCAGCGCCGTTTTTTGAAAGAAACCTAATTTCACCGCTCCCGGATCATTCCCCTGAACGCAGATTATTCCGGGAACGATGATGCTTTTAAAGATTAGCTAACGAATTCATAATCCGGTTGTTGACATTTCTGACGATAAAGAAATGGCTATCCATCCGGTTCCTGTTGATAGAGGGCCATTTTTATCTGACCGGGAATTATCCCAATACCCTCTGTATTGTTGAACCGATTTCCGCCGGGCTCTTGCACACGTGAATGCCGGCCGCTTCCAGCGCTTGCATTTTTTCCTTAGCTGTGCCTTTGCCGCCGCTGATGATCGCCCCGGCATGGCCCATGCGTCTGCCCGGAGGCGCCGTCTGGCCGGCGATGAAACTGATCACCGGTTTATTAAAATTCTGCTTTACCCATTCCGCCGCTTCCTCTTCGGCGGTACCGCCGATCTCACCGATCATGACCACGGCCTTAGTGTCATCATCATCTTTAAACAGACTCAAGGCATCAATGAAACGGGTGCCGATTACGGGATCGCCGCCGATGCCGATACAGGTGGATTGCCCGATATCGCGGTCGGTTAACTGACCGACGGCTTCGTAAGTTAGCGTACCGGAACGGCTGATGACGCCGACATGGCCCGGCTTATGAATAAATCCGGGCATAATGCCCATTTTCCCGATGCCCGGCGAAATTACGCCCGGACAATTGGGTCCGACCAAATGAATATCCTTATTGCTGATGTATTCGTAGACTTTAACCATTTCCAAAGCCGGTATTCCTTCGGTGATGCAGACGGTTAACTCAAGTCTGGCATCCGCTGCTTCCATGATGGCATCCGGAGCGAATGCCGGCGGCACAAATATAACCGAGGCATTAGCGCCCGTTTCGGCCACGGCCTCTTTAACCGTGTTGAATACCGGCACTTTATCATTAAATTTTTGTCCGCCCTTACCGGGTGTAACGCCGGCAACGATGTTTGTATTATATTCAATCATTTGTTGCGTGTGGAATGATCCTTCGGAACCGGTGATGCCCTGCACCAGCACTTTTGTATTTTCAGTTAATAGAATGCTCATTTTTAGCTCCTGTTTTTGCAAAAATTAATTTTGAAGCGTTCCGACAACTTTCCTGGCTGCATCTTCAAGTGAAGACGCCACTTTGAAATCCATGCCCGATTCTTTCAGCATGACGCCGGCTTCCCCGGCGTTGGTGCCTTCAAGTCGAATGACAATAGGCACGTTTACTTCAATCGACTTCACTGCTTCGATAACACCCTTTGCCACGCGGTCGCAGCGTACAATCCCGCCGAATATGTTGATCAGAATCGCTTTCACATTCGGATCGGCTAAAATGATTTTAAATCCGTTGCGCACGGTTTCCGCATTGGCGCCGCCGCCCACATCGAGAAAATTCGCCGGTTCGCCGCCGGCCAGTTTGATAATATCCATCGTAGCCATGGCCAGACCGGCGCCGTTGACCATACAGCCCACATTGCCGTCCAGCTTAATATAATTCAGATTGTGCCTGGAAGCTTCCACTTCCAGCTCCTCTTCCTCATCCAGATCGCGCAGACCCAGTAAATCCGGATGCCGGTAGAGGGCGCTGTCATCAAAATTAATTTTGGCGTCCAGGGCCATCACCTCGCCCGCTTTGGTTACAACCAATGGATTAATTTCGGCCAGCGAACAATCGTTGGCCACAAAGGCCTTGTAGAGGGCCAGCATGAATTTTACGGCGTTGGACACCTGTTTGCCCCCTAAACCAAGTCCGAAGGCCAGATTGCGCGCCTGATAGGCCTGCAGGCCCACCCGCGGATCGATCCACTCTTTCAAGATTTTTTCCGGCGTTTCCGCGGCCACTTTTTCAATTTCCACGCCGCCTTCGGTGCTGGCCATCACCACAAGTCTGGAAACGGAGCGATCGAGCACTACACCCAGGTAGAGCTCGCGGTCGATATCCACACCCTGTTCGATGAGCAGCTTGTTTACTTTTTTTCCTTCGGGTCCCGTCTGATGGGTAACCAGATTCATCCCTAAAATTTCATCGGCATACTTTTTTACTTCGGTGGCATTTTTGGCTATCTTCACACCGCCGCCCTTGCCTCTGCCGCCGGCATGAATCTGCGCTTTAACCACGGAAATATCCGTTGGCAGCTTTTTTGCGGCCGCAACGGCCTCGGCAACAGAAAATGCAACAAAACCTTCCGGTACCGCCACATTAAATTTTCTGAGAATCTCTTTGGCCTGATATTCATGGATCTTCATAAGAATTACTCCCCAAATACAGTTATTTCGGCATTAAGTTGTTTACATAGGTCTCATTAATATAAGCATTAAACAAAAATATGTAAATTAAAATACAGGTTATTTCGCGGGAATTAGCGGATTTTTGGATTCTTGGACTAATGGATGGGTTGAATTTGAAGCATTGAATTAATTGGAGGTTCACTATTGGATGCTGGTTATTGGATATTGTTAAACCGGATTGTCAAAAACTGCTTTAAAATCGTGAAATTTTTTTCAAACTTACCGGAGCAGATGGTTAACCGCTCCGGTAAATTTATTCATTAAATTCAGATTAGCGTGCAGCCTCATCAGGCGATGATCCGGGTACCGGCTTGTCCTTTCAATGCCTCCGCGGTATTGTCTATGGAAGTAATAATCACTTCTTCTCCGCCCCGCTCGATAAAATTAATCGCCGCCTGAATTTTGGGTCCCATGCTGCCTTTTGGGAAATGTCCTTCATCCATATACTTTTTGGCATCGGCCAGATTCAGCAGTGGTAAATCCTCTTGTTCTGGCGTACCGAAATTGAGCGCTGCTTTATCGACCGCGGTAATGACGATCAGCCTGCCGGCATTGATTTCCCTGGCCAGCACCGCCGAAGCCAGGTCTTTATCTATCACGCCGTCCACGCCTTCCAGGTAGCCGCGCTCATCGATATATACCGGAATACCGCCGCCACCGCCGGCGATGACCACAATACCCTGATCAACGAGTTGTTTGATAGTGTCTTTTTCGACGATCCCGATGGGAATGGGTGAAGGTACCACACGCCGCCAGCCGCGCCCTTTATCCTCTTTCATAATCCAGCCGCGCTGTTCTTCCAGTTCCTTAACCTGGTATTCCTTAAAAAAGGGTCCTACATATTTTGAAGGATTTAAAATCGACGGATCATCCTTTTCAACGATTACCTGTGTAAGTATGGTCACCACCCGGCGATTAATACCGGCGTCGTGCATTTTATTCTGCATGCACTGCTCGATCATGTATCCCATGCCACCCTCGATATCGGCAACAATGACGCCCAGTGGCAGGGGCGGCACCATGTGACGTGTCTCTTCCACGCGAATCAGTGCGTTGCCCACCTGCGGACCGTTGCCATGGGTAATCACGACATTAAAATCCTGTTTCAGCAATTCCATAACCGGCACCAGGCTGCGCCGTGTATTGGCGAATTGTTCGTAAACATTACCTTCTTCGAACTCACGGGTGATGGCATTGCCGCCAAGAGCAATAACAATGGTCTGCTTTTTCATAAATCACTCCAAAAATAAAAAGAGTCCTTGCCGGCGATGGCAAGAACTCTGTTATTTTTCCAACTGCTCGGATCAGAATTTTTTCAGCACGTCAGCGAGATCGGGCTTGCCGATTTCCTGCAGTTCGTAAGTTACGCGAACGGCCGGTTTATTGATATCTACCAGTTTACGCAGATCGATCGGCGTTCCGATAATCACGAGATCGCAATCGGTTTTGTTGATGGTTTCCTGCAGGTCCTTAATCTGATGATCACCATATCCCATCGCCGGCAGCAGCGTACCGATCTCCGGATATTTCTCATAAGTCTCGGTAATGGTGCCCACCGTATATGGACGGGGATCAACCAGCTCGGCTGCGCCGAATTTTTCAGCGGCAACCACACCGGCGCCGTAACTCATCTCACCATGAGTCAGAGTCGGACCGTCTTCGACAACCAGCACTTTTTTGCCTTTGATCATTTCATATTCATCTACGAAAATCGGTGATGCGGCGTCGATGACCACGGCTTTGGGATTAACATCCTGAATGTTTTCGCGAACGATCAGTACATCATCCGGATCGGCGGAATCCATTTTATTTATGATGATCACATCGGCTGCACGCAGATTGGCTTCGCCGGGATAATAGAACAGTTCATCGCCGGGACGATGGGGATCGGCCACCGTGATATGCAGATCGGTTTTGTAGAACGGTAAATCATTATTGCCGCCGTCCCATAAAATAATGTCCGCTTCTTTCTCCGCTTCCCGCAGAATCGCTTCATAATCGACGCCGGCGTAAATAACCGTGCCGCTTACGATATGCGGTTCGTATTCCTCGCGTTCCTCGATGGTGCACTTATGTTTATCCAGATCGGACAGTTCGGCGAAACGCTGCACGCGCTGTTCGGCCAGATTGCCATAAGGCATCGGGTGACGGATAGCAACAACTTTTTTACCCATATCCTGTAAAGTTTTGGCAACCTTACGTGTGGTCTGACTTTTTCCGCAGCCGGTACGGACCGCGCAAACGGCGATCACCGGTTTGCTGCTTTTGATCTGCGTCCGTTTCGCTCCCATCACTTTAAAATCGGCGCCGGCGGCATTGACGATTGCCGAGCGGCTCATTACGTAATCATACGGAACGTCGCTGTAGCTGAAAACTACTTCATCCACTTCGAATTTTTTGATCAGATCAACCAAATCCTCTTCCGGAAAAATTTTAATGCCTTCGGGGTATAATTCACCGGCCAGTTCCGCCGGATACCTGCGGCCTTCGATATCGGGAATCTGTGTTGCGGTGAAAGCAACCACTTCGTATTGTTCGTTATTTCTGAAAAACGTATTGAAGTTATGAAAATCTCTGCCTGCCGCGCCCATAATCAGCACTTTAGTACGATCCATATTTCCTCCTGTATCGGTATGTTAAAAGTCTTTTTTTTCAGTTTTATGCCGCCCGAATTTTTTGGCATATTCCGGGAAGCCCTAACTAACTTTAATACTTATAAATATTTCCGACGATCAATATAGTATTACGGATACAGAAAATCAACAGCAAAAACCGGTTTTTTTAAAGCACTTAAATTGTTGTTTTTGTATTTCTTACGCCACGTTATTTTATATATACAGCAGAGTTTATAAATATACTTTTTGAAGCTAAGTGTATTATAATATTGTAGTTAACTTATTTTTTGCTTTTCTGCGAGGGCAGGGAAAAAGAAACGGAGTTGAGTGGGGATCATTAGTAAAATTAAGCGAGAAATTTCTCTAACTGCATTTAAGGGATTTGCATGAAATTTATATGATTAATAATGGTAATGCGAAGCAGATGAGTGCGCATGATCCGGATCAGGTAAATTTCTTTTCCAGGAATTCAACAATATTCAGACAGGCTGTTGCCGACTGATCCAGTTTTTCCTTGAGACTTTCATAAATCAACTCGGAACTGCCCCACTCCGGCCGATTATTTTTTTTGAACACATAGGCTAATCTGGATAGATGATTTCTGTTGATGTGATCTTCGGCGGCTTCGGTTATCCGGTAAAGATTGCGCATGGTGCGCAGTGTGTAACGGGATTGCAGCACCATATCGATAGTTTTGGCGATATCCGGAAAGTAAATCTTCATTTCGCTGAGGAAGTTAGCTGACAGGGGTATATTTTTTTCCAGGGCCGCTTTGAGCATCAGGGTGATCGCTTCGATATCGCGCAGTCCGCCCGTGGTTTCTTTGATATTACAAATGCCCGTTTCAAAGCGCCCCATCACTTCCTGACGGTTCAGGATTTCATGAATCATCCGCTTGATATAATAGGTTTTGCGTTTATAAACAAAACGATCCAGTATTTTATCACAAATTACCGATTCCATGACTTCACTGCCGATAATCATGCGCGCCCCGAGCAATTGTGACAAATCGATAAAACTTTCATCCTGATCAGAATCCAGGTATTCCGTGATCTGGGATATCGGGCTGACGAAGCCGCCCAGAATTTCACCGATCCGGTAGTGCGGCAACAATCCGCGTTTTAAAATTTCACGATTCATCCGGGCCACAACCTGGTTGGCGTGTCGGATCACATTTTCATCATCCGTATCGACGATGGCAATTAAATCATAATCATCATCGTAAGCCTGACCCCGGGCATGACCGCCGGCGGCTAAAATGGCAAAGGTATCGCTACTCGGCAAAGACGACGCCCATTCCCGTTCAATTTCTTCCGTACAGATATCAAATAATTTTTGCAGGTAGTTATCACAAAATTCCGTGAATTCCCTGTTGGTGATTTCCAGTTCGGCGCCGCGCATGGTCCCGATGCCCAGCCGCAGGAACTCCAGATCATAATAATCGCCGAGGACCTTTTTCTTCCGGATCGTATTCGGATAGCTGTCGACCATGGCCAGCAATCCGGATGAGATTTTGTACATCTGGGCGGTATTATTCAACGATTTGAGATACTCGGGATGATTGAGAATAATCCGGTAAAAGAAGCGGTGAAAGTAACGACTCGACAGGCGATGCACATTAAACAGATCAAGCAGTTGAACATGAAATTCCTTCAGTTCGTCATCCATCACCGAGCCCGACAGAATCTTGTGCATTAAATCATAATGGGATTCGGGCAATACCTGTAAATATTCGTGAACATACTGGGGATAGTGACTGAATATCCGGCAGAGTCGTTCCAGCGTACCGGGCAGCCTGTAAATGTAGCGCAGATACTCCTGGTTAAAACGTTTGTAAACCGTATCTCCGATCATTGTTTGTTGTTTTTTGCCCAGGATGGTTAACAATTTAATTACGGTAATTTGCGTGTGTTCGGCCAGCCCGACATAGTTTCGGACGACGACTTTGCGGACCGGCTCGGATAGAATCTCGAATCCGCCGATAAACTCCTCTACCAGACCCGGTTTATTTTCAAACTGATCCAGCACATCTTCCCAGTATTTAGTGCCCCAGAAAAAACGGGCCTGATAAATAACATCTTTTGTCAGAGAGCCCCTGTACCCGCCCGCTTTATCCCTGTATTCAGGGGCTTTGAACATTTTTATAAAAATGGATATTTTACGTAAATGCCTGCTCGTATCAGCCAGAAGAAAATCGGATAACTTTCGGACTTCTTTTACGAATTTGTAGTAATCGATGATTAACTGATCCCATGCGCTGACCATGCCGATATGACGGTATCCCATTTTTTCGGCGATCAGGGTCAGCTGGGTCTGGTCGATTTCCTCGAGCCTGAATTTATCTTCCTGGATTACAAACAACTGCATCATGAATTTAAACATTTCCAGGAAAGAAATGGCCCTGAACAGCAATTCGTATTCCGATTGCAGATGAGGCTCTTTCTGCATGAGGGCATTGATAATATCCCAGGCATTCACTTCCTCGACATTATTAATCGTTTTTTTGGCATAGAGGATGGATTTCAGAATTCTGATCGCATCGTATTTCGGGGTGATGGCATCATTCTGCGGCGGTGAAATCAGCATTGCCCTGGCCTCACCCAGGATACCGCGCAAAAATCCCTCGTGAAAACGACTGTCGGCGCTCTGTTTATAAAAATATCTTGAAATAATTTGCTTCTGAAAGGATTTGAATAAACCCTCACTGCCCAGCATAAATCTGGCGTTTAAAAGCTCTGAGAGAATGACCACATCCTGTATCTGTTTAGACAACAGATGATCGTATTCACGAATGGTCGTCGTATACACCTGTTTGCCCACATGTTCCGAAAGATAGAGGTGCAATGGCGTGGCATAAACGAGCATGTTCTGGGTAATTTTGCGGAAGGCTTCGTTCAGTTCCTTTACATCGGCCTCCTCCGTGGTAATGATACCCACGTCAATATCATCCTGATCGGCGCGGGTGCCGACGCTGCACAGAAAAAAGTCGGGCTGTTTATGCCGTGGCAGATAGGTTTTAAGGAGATTCTCGATATAGGCGCTGCTCAGATCGCGGAAATTATGACCGATGTTCATCATGAACTGGTGATATATTTCTATAGACGACGCTTCACTGGCGGTACCCAGGGCAAGTATATCGAGATTGCGGAATATCATGTACAAATACTGCAGGGCGTAATAGCAGCTCAGATGCTCGACCCGCTGTTTCGTATCCCGGGAAAGATTGCTGATGATTTTCATCTCTTCCGCTGGCGAAAAACTGGAACGCCAAAGGTGAATCTGCATTATTTTCCCCGAGGATTCCAGGGCCTTAATCAAAGAATCCTTGTGCTTTTCTATGGTAAAGATATACTTCTGATAATGGTTTCCGAGTGCGGAAACCCGTCCTTTCAGAATTTCGAGTGGATTCATTCTATCCTTCGACTATTCTAAATTATACGTGCACAATACGGATAAACGGCAGTTCACTATGCCGATGCCGCAAATTGTTTATATCCTGCAGTTTACAGAATTATCCGGTTAAATCATTGGCGGATTTATTACTTTTCCACCAGTTCCTGCCCCATTTTAAATGCGCGCAGATTAACGTCTTCGGTCCCCTTGGGAACGCGCGCCCTGATGGCATGAATCAGCGCTTCCTCGGATATCACACCGGTTAGGCGTTCGATAGCGCCGAGAGCCACAATATTGGCTACCAGTTTTTTGCCTATCGTATTTTCAGCCACATCGGTAATCGGCAGACTGTACGATTTGAAATTGCCTTCGGGAATATCTTTTACAAATCCGGAATCGACAAGCAGGATGCCGCCTTCGTTCAGATCGGCGGTATATTTATCAACCGCTTCCTGGGTCATGGCCAGCAGCAAATCGATATTGGTCGCTTTGGGATAATCGATATCGCCGTCGCTTAAAATAACTTCCGAGCGGCTTGCCCCGCCCCGCGCTTCCGGTCCGTAGGATTGACTCTGGGTGGCGTTTTTACCGTCATATATTGCAGCAGCTTCTGCGAGAATTTTTCCAACCAGTATTAATCCCTGGCCGCCGGCGCCGCTTAATCTGATTTCATAATGAAAACTCATTTCTGTTTCCTTACTTTCTATCTTAATTGAGCTTGTCTGATTATCTTCTCGTAATTGTTGATGTATTCGGGGAGTTCGCGGTCTATCAGCGTACCAATAATGATTTTATTTTCCAGTTCTTCTTTGGACATTTCCCTGGCCCGTTCAACCCGCACTGCCTGATCTTTCTGATCGAGGATCATCTGCGTTCCGGTGCCTTTGCGGTTGATTTTACCGTAAGCCGTCGGACAGGGCGACATGATTTCAACCAGTGAAAAACCTTTCTTCTGCAGTGCGCGCTCGATAAGCTTATCCAGAAGACGGACATGATAGACCGTAGAACGGGCAACGAATGAGGCACCGGCTGCGATGGTCAGTTGAGCAATATCAAAGGTATTTTCAAGGGCGCCATAGGGCGCGGTAGTGGCAAAATCACCCTTCGGCGTTTCCGGGGATACTTGTCCACCGGTCATGCCGTAGATATGATTATTGTATAGCAGCACGGTCATATTAATATTTCTGCGGGCGGCGTGAATTAAATGGTTGCCGCCGATGGCCGTGGCGTCGCCGTCACCGGTAACCACGATAACATTTAAATCCGTGCGGGCCATTTTCAGTCCCGTGGCAAAGGGAATTGCCCGTCCGTGAGTGGTATGCAGGGTGTTAAAGTCGGCATAACCCGGCGTACGGCTGGAACAGCCGATACCGGAAACCATTGCCACATCGTCGTTTTTGTAACCCAGGGTATCGACGGCGCGTATGATCGACTTCAGCACGATGCCGTCGCCGCAACCCGGGCACCAGATGTGGGGAAATTTATCCTGCCTGAGATATTTAAAATAGTCCATTTTTATAAGCACTCCTTAATTTTGCTGAAAATTTCATCGGGATGAATCGGTTCGCCGTTAATTTTATTAACACGAAGCACTTCTGTCTCACCCCTGGCGGCATGCTCAACTTCATGGGCAATCTGACCCAGATTCAGTTCCGGCACGATAATATGCGAAACCTGTTTGGCAAATTTGTGTATTTGTTCCGTGGGAAACGGCCAGATGGTCTGCAGACGCATCATCCCGGCCGGCATGCCCGCTTCGCGCGCTTTTTTCAACGCATTCCTGGCCGAACGGGCACTGGACCCATAGGAGATAATACCCACTTTGGCGTCTTCCGTAAATTCGGATTCATATTTGATGATTTCATTCTTGTATTTATCAAGCTTTGTATTCAGGCGGTGGAGCATCCGATCGATTTGTTTAGTATCATTGGTCGGAAAGCCGGTTTCGTCATGCACGAGCCCGGTCACATGATAGCGATAGCCCTCGCCGAAATTGGCCATGGCCGGAATCAGCGTATCATCGATTTTATAGGGCAGATATTCTGAAGGATCGCAGTCCGGTTTTTTACGATTGATGATCCCGATGGCATCTTTATCCGGCAAAGATACTTTTTCATGCACATGTCCGACGATCTCATCGAGCAGCAGAATCACCGGCGTGCGGTACTTTTCCGACATATTGAATGCGGCTATGGTCAATTCGTAAGATTCGCTCACCGAAGACGGGGCCAGGGCAATAATCGGATGATCGCCGTGCGTGCCCCAGCGCGCCTGCATCACATCGCCCTGGGAAGGCAACGTGGGCAGACCCGTGCTCGGACCGCCGCGCATGACATTTACGATAACCACCGGGATTTCCGCCTCGCAGGCGTAACCGATGTTTTCCTGTTTTAATGAAAATCCGGGGCCGCTTGTGGCGGTCAGGGATTTTACCCCGCCCAGCGAGGCGCCGATTACCGCGCCCATGGCGGCGATTTCATCTTCCATTTGAATAAATTTGCCGCCCAGCTCCGGTAGTCGGCGGCTCAGATGCTCGGCAACTTCGGATGACGGCGTAATCGGATAACCGGCGAAAAACCGGCAGCCGGCATCGATCGCTCCCTCGGCAACGGCGGCGTTGCCCTGCATCATACTCGTTCTTGTATTCACGGTAAACTCCTTATTCCGATACTTTTTTCTTTTTATCCGGTCGGTGCACGACAATGGCAAAATCGGGGCATAGCTGTTCGCACAGCATGCATCCGGTGCAGTTATCCAGATCCTTTACTTTTGCCACAAAATCATGCATTTCCAATACATTTCGCGGACAGACTTCCACGCAGATTTCACATCCTTTACACCACGATTCATTTATATCAATTCGGGCTACTTTGGGCATATTGATTGCGCTCCTTTTCATTACAATTCATTAATTTTAACTAATTGTTTAATTTAACGATTCCATATTTTTTTTGCAAAGAATAGTTACAGGATTTCATTAGATGCTTCGTTGTGAAATCTAAACATTTATCTCTAACTTTTCTTCTACAGTTAAACAGTTCCAAACCCCGCAAACCCGCGTCATTACTGGATTCTTGCTTGTTAACTGTAGAAGATGAGCCAAAATTATTTTAAATAAGATATTTTTTATGCGGATCGTAGAGCATCGTTGAATCCTTTCCGGGCAGTCGTCTTTTTAATTTATGCGACTTTGTTTAAAACGCTTTCTGCAGGTCTTTCAACACCCGTTCCGGAAAATTACGTCCCGTCCAAATTTTAAATGCCTCTGCCGCCTGACCAAGCAGCATAGGCAATCCGTTGATTGTTTTAAAACCGGCCTGCCGGGCGCGACGTAAAAACCGGGTTTCGGCGGGATTATAAATTAAATCGTATACAATGGTCTTCATTTTACAAAAAGGGACAGGATCTATAATCAAAGCACCGGAGCGAGAGCCCATACCGACTGAAGTGGTGTTGATTATCAGATCAGCCTTAAAATGCAGCGCTCCGGTATCGTCTGTTTTTTGAATGGTAACCTTCGTTTTATCGAATTCCGACAAATGCCCGGCTAATGCACGGGCATTTTCAAGAGAGCGGTTTAAAATTGCTAACTCTTCCGGTGTACAATGTGACAGCAATCCGAAAGCCACGGCGCGCGCCGCACCACCGGCACCGATCATTATCACTTTCTTAAAATTTTTCAGATTTCCGGCAATCGGGTGCAGGAACCCCTGGTAATCGGTATTAAAGCCCAGCCAGCTTCCGTCACCCCTGACTCTTATTGTATTCACGGCGCCTATTTTTTTCGTTACCGGTTCAACCGCATCGAGGAAGGGAATGATACTTTGTTTATAGGGTATGGTCACATTAAAACCATACCAATCACCGTTTTTTATCTTTGGGATTGTTTCTTTGAATTGATCGGGCGCAATCTCAAATTTCTCATAAACAGCGGAAATTCCCAACTCAGAAAACGCAGCATTATGTATTTTAGGAGAAAAGGAATGCTCGAGCGGATATCCGATGATCGCAAATTTCTTCATTTACTTCCCGTCAGTTTACGACAACTTCCCGCAACAGGGTCCAGAACTGAGGAAAGGATACCGCGGCACAGTTGGGATTATCAATCATAATTTCATTCTGGGATAGCAGGTTGGCAATGGCAAAAGCCATGACAATACGATGATCATTAAAAGCCTTAACCCTGCCGCCGGTTATTTTTTGCGGCCCGGTTAAATTTAAACCGTCGTCAAATTCATCAACCGTGATTCCGACGACGCGCAGATTTTGCACCATGGCGCTGATGCGATCGGATTCTTTGAAACGCAATTCTCCGGCGCCATGCAAAATAAACGGCCCCTCGGCCTGAGTGGCCAACACACAGAGAATGGGAATTTCATCAATGATGTTAGGGATAATTTCCGGGGGCAGTTCAATATTTTTCAAATTACTGTATTTTACGATCAAATTCCCTATTGGCTCCGGTGATGCCGCTGTTTCATGAATTTCAATATCGGCCTGCATTTTTTGCAAAATTGACAGCAGTCCGGTCCGTGTCGGATTGAGCGAGACATTGCGGATCATTAATTCGGAACCGGGAAGCGTCAGGGCGGCACATATAAAAAAAGCCGCTGAAGAAAAATCACCCGGAATTTGCATGGAGAGATCGGCTATTTCCGTCGCAGAATCAATGAATATGGAATTTGTTTGATCTGCATGAATACGGGTTTTTAACCGAAGCAGCCGTTCGGTATGATCCCTGCTCTGAACCGGCTCTATAATTTCGGTGCGGCCGTCGGCAAATAATCCGGCCAGCAATATTGCCGACTTAACCTGAGCGCTGGCAACAGGCAGCGTGTAGCGAATCCCGGATAATTTTTCAACGGGATGAAACGTAAGCGGCAGGTAACCGTCGCGGGATTCGATGCGTGCGCCCATCATCGACAACGGATCGATCACCCTTTTCATCGGTCTTTTTTGCAGCGAGGCATCCCCGGACAGTTTTACCCCGAATGGTAAACCGGCCAGTACACCGCTGAGCAGACGGGCAGTGGTTCCGGAATTTTCGGCATCCAGCATGGTATCCGGCGGATGCCACTGACCTGTTTGCCGGCCGTGAATGATTACCTGGTCATCCGACCTTTGCCATTCGATCCCCATTTTCCCCAGGCAGTTTAGGGTGGCGCTGCAGTCCCGGTTGAAATTAAAATTGGAAAAGGTAGCGGTCTTACCGGAAATTGCCGTAAAAAGTGCGGCGCGATGTGATATTGATTTATCACCGGGGAGCCTGATTTCACCGATAATTTTTTTCATTCCTGATACAGTCCTAATTCAGTCACTGCAAACATGTACAAACTAAAAGGGATTTATCTTAAATCGACACCGGAACTTTTAGAACGACGGAAACCGTCAATGATAATTGCACCGCCGATTAATATCAGGATTAGCGGCCAGTATGTGGAGAATAATTCCGATATGCGCCATACAGGCATTAAATCGTAATAAACAATCAGAAAAGGTGATCCAATCACCAGAAATATAATGGCAAAAACCAGATTGGACATAGCCCGGTTCGATACTATAAAATACACGAAATTTGCCACCGCTAAACTGATAAATATCAATCCGTATCCAACGCGTTCATTCACAGGCAAAAAGCCAATCTGCATGGATAGAATAATAAGCCCGAACAGAATGAAAAAGGTCCCGCCTAATATCCCGCTGTTTTTAGGATGACCAACCCCTTTATTGATTAGCAGCCCACCAATCAGCAGACTTATTAAAATGACCATATTTGTCCGGGTTAAATTAAACAACCCGGTTTGATTGAGCAAAAGCAGCGCGCCGATTAAAATCAGACTCCAGGCTAAAGTGTACTGGCGTCTCATGTTTCTTTCCTCTCAATTGAAGTTGAAGCATTTTCTTCAGGCTCTTCGGGAAATACGATAACCATAATAATGTACGCCAGCACACCAATCCCTACCGAAGCAATGGTCAAAAGCAAATATCCTAAGCGAATCAAAGTCGGATCTAAATCAAAATAGTTGGCAATACCGGCACAGACGCCGGATAGTTTTTTATTTGTTCTGGAACGGTAAATTTGTTTTTTCTTCCGCGTATCGGAAACTTCGTCAACAGGTTCTTCAGCGTCCTCATTTTGTCTGAACATACCGCGGTTATAAAGCAGGAACAGGCCGATACCGATCAGAAAAATGGCCCAGATAGTCTGCCAGGGAATATCCCAGAAATTAACATAATAAAAAAAGCCCATCTCGCGCAGAAGTAAGGCAAGACCTACAATAATCAGTAAAGCTCCCCAAAATACGGCCTTATCGTTGGACTTCTCTTTAGTTTCGGGCGTTTCCTGCGGATTTTCCGGCACAATAATTATCGCCGCAACATAAAGTAACAAACCCACGCCGCCGAACAGGGCAAAAATCACCCAAATAATCCGCACAAGCGTTGCATCGATATTCAGATACTCGGCCAAACCGCCGCAAACACCGGATATCATTCTATCCTCTCGCGTCCGGTAAAGCCTTTTCTGCTCTTCCGCATTTCCTTTTGATTTTTTCTCTGTCATTTGCCCTCCGCTAAACATCGTTTATGAAACTATAATCATATAGACGTAAGCTTATATCGGTTGTTTCATCATCTGTTGATTGACAAAATTTTATAATGCCGGATACCTGCAGGTACTTTTATTTCCGTGACTTCGTTTTTCTTCTTGCCGAGCAATCCTTTGCCAACGGGTGAGGCAACGGATATTTTATTTTTACTGATATCGGCCTCGTCGGCAGACACCAGCGTGTATTTGAATTTTTTATTTGAATTAACATCCTGCACTTCGACCGTGGTCAGAATTGAAACCTGATCCGTAGCGACTTCATTTTCACTGATTATTCTGGCCCGGGCTATGCGGCTTTGCAATTGCTGAATTTTTGTTTCCGCCAAAGATAACTCTTCCCGTGCGGCATGATATTCGGCATTTTCCTTAAGATCGCCATGTTCACGGGCCGTGCCTACCTTTTTTGATAATTCAGGTCTGATTTTGAATTTAAGCTCGTGCAGCTCTTTTTTTAATTTATCTAAACCTTCCTTAGTCAGGTAAACGTTCTCCAAAATATATCCTTTCGGTTGTTGATGTAACAGATTAATTCTGATAAAGATAACGAGAAATCGATAGATTTTCAAGCATATCGATTATTGGGACGGCAGCGAGGAGGTGTCGGCAACCCGTTCAACGGTGAAAACCCCGGCAATTTTTCTAATGCTGCCCATGATTTTGGTGAGGTGTTGCAGATTTTTAACCTGAATGGTTAAATTGCCTCGTGCATACATTTCTTCGACATAAAAATTAGCGCTGATAATATTCACATCCTGTTTCGATATACTGGACGAGATGTCCGACAATAAATTTTTCCGGTCTTCCCCTAATATCGACAAGTGGACCTGAAACTCACTGTCCTTATCCGTATCCCACTCCACCTCAATGACACGGTCCTTATCATTGTAGAGCTTAATCATATTTTTACAGTCGGTGCGGTGAATGGTGATTCCTTTACCCCGCGTAATATAACCGATGATCCGGTCGCCGGGCACAGGCTGACAGCATTTGGCAAAACTGATCAGCATATTGTCCATACCATGGATGCGCACGCCGGTATCACTGCGCGCCCGTTTCAAAAATTTAACGAAGAAATTATCGCCCTTTTGAACCTGCTGCTTATCCGGTGATAATTTTCTGTCGATATTTTCCAGGGCAAACTCGCCGCGACCAATGGCAACTTTGAGGCTTTCCAGATTTTGAAAACCCAGTTTGGGAATGATTTCCGTGAATTCGGGACTATCATAATTAAGGTTGTAACTTTTCAGAAATTTCTGCAGGATTTCATCACCTATTTGCAGTGTTTGCTGCAATTGTTCTTCGCGTAGTATCTTTTTAATCCAGTGACGGGCTTTGCTCGTTTTGACAAATGAAAGCCAATCCTGACTTGGTTTTTGCGATTGTGAGGTAATGATTTCCACCTGCATGCCGCTTTTGAGCTCGCTGCGCAGGGGAACGATTTTACCATTCACTTTGGCGCCGATACAATGATTACCGATATTGGTGTGCACAGCATAGGCAAAATCGATGGGTGTCGATTCTGCAGGCAGCTTAATTAAATCACCTTGTGGAGTGAAAACGAAGACTTCATGCTGAAAAAGATCGATTTTCAGATCTTCCATAAAACTGCCCGGATCGTCTTCGGACATCTGTCTTTCCAGCAGCTCCCTGACCCAATTTAAATGCTTTTCAAAAGGCGTTGCCGATTCTTGTATTCCTTCCTTGTATTTCCAGTGTGCCGCTATGCCCTCTTCTGCCAATTGGTGCATTTCGTTTGTTCGAATCTGAATTTCCACCATTTTGCCGGCCGGGCCGATAACTGTTGTGTGCAAGGACTGATATCCATTAATCTTGGGCATGGCGATATAATCTTTGAAGCGGTCGTATACAGGCATGTATAAACTATGGATGATGCCGAGGGCGTAATAACAATCTTCAATTTTATCAACAATAATCCGGATCGCCAGCAGGTCGTAAATCTCCTCGAAAGGCCTTTTCTGAGTTTGCATCTTGTTATAAATGCTGTAGTAGGTTTTTGGCCTTCCCGAAATGGAAGCTTCTATTTCATTCCTTTTTAATTCGGCTTCGATGGGCCGGGTTATGGATCCGATATAGTTTTCACGCTGTTCATGTGTGAGTTCTATCTTTTTTACCAGATATTCATACACATCGCGACTGAGATGCTTCAAGGCCAGGTCTTCGAATTCACCCTTAATCCAGTAAATTCCCAAACGGTGCGCCAGCGGCGCGTAAACATCGCGCGTTTCGATGGCGATGCGCGGCCGTTTTTTCTGAGGTACATGTTCCAGTGTGCGCATGTTGTGGAGACGGTCGGCAAATTTAATGATTATGACCCGAATATCATTTACCATGGAAAGGAGCATTTTTCTGAAAGTTTCCGCCTGACGCTCTTCTTTGCTCTGATATTTCAGGCCGCTGATTTTTGTTACACCGTCAACAAGGACGGCGATTGAATTACCGAAGTTTTCACTCAAATCATCCAGCGAAGTGTCCGTATCTTCAACCACATCATGCAGCAAACCGGCAATAATCGTCGAGGTGTCCATTTTAAGCTCTGTCAGAATTTTGGCCACATTTAAACAGTGCTCGAAATAGGGATCGCCCGAGTAACGGCGCTGGCGCAGATGTGCTTCCAGACCGAAATCATATGCCTTTTTAAGCGATTCAAAATCCACATCATTGATATAGCCCCTGATTTGGGACATCAATTCCTCAAAATCAGACTTAAAACGCTGCTGCATTTTATGCAATAATTGTTTATCATTTGACCTGAGCATTATATGAACACCGGTTTATTCACTTCTAATTCTATTAAAAACAATTTTATAGAATTTGTTTCCTTCCCCACACAAAAAAATGTTCTATTCAAACTGACGCTATAATCAGTTATTTTGGTTTTTATCAATTAAAATTCTGCCTTCGAAACCGCTCCGCCGTGCAATACATCCGGTGCATCACCGAACCGCCCGAATTCTTTCTTGAAGGTTAACCTGGAAAATCCGGTCGGACCATTACGCTGCTTACCGATAATAATCTCACACATATTTTTCGTCGAAGCATTGGTGTCTTCAAATTCATCAATGTCGTAATATTCGGGGCGATAGACAAACATCACTACATCAGCGTCCTGTTCAATGGCGCCGGACTCGCGTAAATCGGATAATTGCGGCCGTTTTGTTTTATCGCGACTCTCCACAGCGCGAGAAAGCTGGGAAAGCGCCATTACCGGAATATCCAGCTCTTTGGCCACGCCTTTAATTGCCCGCGAAATATAAGTGATTTCCTGCTGCCGGTTTTCTCCTTTGCCTTCCATCAATTGCAGATAATCAACGATCAGTAACTGGATGTTCTGTTCAGCCTTTAAACGGCGCGCTTTAGCCCGCAGCTCCATCACATTGAGCGATGGCGAATCATCGATAAAGATCGGTGCATTGTGCAGTGTATCCACATTGAGGGTAATTTTACGCATTTCCTTCTTGGAAATCATTCCCGTTCTGGCCTTCATCTGATCCACTTCGGCCTCCGTGCAGACCAGACGCATCACCAGAGCATCGGCGGACATTTCCAGGCTGAAAATACCAACCGGCACACCGGCATCCACGGCGGCATTACGGGCGATATTCAGCGCAAAAGCTGTTTTGCCCATACTGGGCCGGCCGGCCAAAATAACTAAATCCGATGGCTGCAAACCGGCAGTCAGCTGATCAAGCTTTTTAAAGCCCATCCGGACACCGGTAATTCCGGAACGGTCGGATGAATATAAATCATCGATACGTTTAATTGTCCGGTCAATGATGGGGTTGAGTAAAGCATATCCTTTTTTCAGCCTTTTCTCGGATATTTCGAAGATGGTTTTTTCCGAGTCGTTCAGGAGGTTTTCTATAGATTTTTCCTGATTAAAGGCATCGGTAATAATTGTTTCACATTCTTTGATAAGCATTCGGGTTAAGGCTTTACTCTTAACTATATCCAGATGCTGTTCAACATTTGCTGATGATGGGGTGCTTTGAGCGATTTCCCCCAGGAAATAGGCGCCTCCTATTTCTTCGAATACACCTTTGCTTTTAAGTATCTCTGTTATGGTGAGCAGGTCCACTTCTTTATTGCTTTGAAACAGCTCACTGATTGCCAGAAAAATTTCCCGATGACTGTTTTTATAAAAATAAGTTTCATCGATGTTTTCCATGGCCAGTGATACCGCTTCACGATCCAGAAACATTGATCCCAAAACTGCCTGTTCGGCCTCTTCGGAATGCGGCGGTACACGGATTAATCCTTCCTCGTTGCGGGTTTTATTCATTGTTAAAACAATCCGACTTAAATGATTAAAATTTCAGGCTTAATATATACGGCCCCTCTCATTCGACCGTTGCATCGCACAAAAGTACTGATTCGTCCGCTTTCGATGATACAATAATTCCCAACAGACCCTTCGGTCTAAATTAAATATTAACAAGTTATGCACAATTAAATCAGCGTGAACGCGTAGAAGAAATGTTAACTAAAAATTAATTTGACTGCAATACGTTTTAGTGACTTTTAAGAAAATTTTTTATTTTTTTGAAATCTTCCCAGGCGTTGTATTTCCATTGGGGATTGCGCAGCAGCGCCGCCGGATGATAAGTGACAATTAGCGGGATATCCTCGTAACGTTGTTCCTTACCCCTGTAACCGCGCAGTGTATCCTCATAGCGCAGTAAAACCTGCGCCGAAATACGACCAAGCGAAACGAGCAATTTGGGAGAAATGATTTCCAGCTGCTTTTTCAGATATGGCTCGCACTGCCTTACCTCTTCTTCGAGCGGATCACGATTGTTCGGCGGACGGCATTTTAAAACATTGGCGATGAAAACATCTTCACGCTTCATTTTGATTGCTTTAAGCATCTTGTCCAGTAACTTTCCCGCCCTTCCCACAAAAGGAATACCCTGTTCATCCTCTTCCCGACCGGGCGCTTCACCTATAAACATCACTTCAGCATTCGGATTACCGTAACCGAATACAAAATGTTTGCGTAATTTTCCCAGCGCGCAATTCTGACAATGGTCTATTTGCCGGTTAAATTCGTCAAGCTCGGGACTCAACTGTTTGAGCCGGAAAGTCTTTTTTTCATCGTCGACATAGGGTTGCGGCGCAGCCGGTGCTTCATCCGCATAGACAGGCCAGTCCGGTTCGCCATCAAGATAAACTTTATCGCCGTATATTTCCCTGTACCAATTTATAAATTGCCGTATTTCCTGAAGGACATCATCCATAATGCTACGCATCCTTAATTCGTTTTATGTGATCCAGAATAACATGACCAACATCCAATTTTGAGAGCATCGGCAGATCTTCGGCAGAACCATCCCTGAACAGGAGTGTTACTTTATTCGTTTCTGAGGCAAATGCCGAATTGGCAATCCTGGGATTATTGATCACTATAAAATCGAGCCCCTTTTTTTTTAATTTCTCCGTTGAATTTTTAAGCTCATCTTTCGTTTCTACAGAAAAACCAACAATAATCTGTTTTGTTTTTACGGGTTTAATTGTTTCCAATATATCGGAGGTTCTTTGTAATTGCAACTGCATCTCACCATATTTTTTTTTAATTTTTTCATAGATCTTTTTCGCCGGCCTGAAATCGGCTACCGCGGCCGCGCCGATATAGACATCCGCTTGTCCGAAAGCCTGTTGTACCGCTTCCGCCATATCCGCAGCGCTTCTTACCGGCGATGTCTTCAGATAGGGCGGTATCTGCTGCCCGGTTGGACCAATAACCATGTGCACTTCAGCGCCGCGGACATAAGCGGCACGGGCAATGGCAATCCCCATTTTACCGCTGGAACGGTTGGTCAGAAATCGCACCGGATCGATATCCTCCGCCGTTGGACCCGCGCTCACCAGAATCTTCAGACCCCGCAAGTCATTCCCGCCTATCATCCGCTTAAGCATATCGGCAGCAAAAATCGCTTCGCCTGTAATAAATTTAACATCTTTAATTTGTCGGGATAAAGGCGCGAAATACAATTCCGGGTTTTCGGCATGATCCGACATCACCCGGGTGTAATCTTCTAATGCGTCAGTTTCCAAAACGGGATAGATTAATTGCCGCGACCCGGCACTGAATGATTTAACCGGCTTGTCCGCGAAATGAATTTGGACCGCTTTTTCGGGTATGCGGCTTTCGGAATGAACAACGCGGATATTTGGAAAGAAATGCAGAAAATCGTCGTAGCGTTCCTGTTGCTCTTCGGTCAGACAAAAATGGACCGATGTATCCAGATTGTTTAAATGATGCAAAAAATCAGGTACAAAAAACAATTTGTTATCCGTGTAGTCAATAGCAAAAATTTGTTTTTTTTTCATTTTCCTTCGCTTAAATCACGGCCTTTTATGTATCAGAAGCCGTTTTAAAAACCAGCCTTCCCATAAGTCAAATTATGCTTATTTTTTGGGATTGTTTTTCACAATGATTTCTTCAATTTCTCTGATCGTATCCTGCAATTGATCATTGATGACAATATAATCGAAACGCCCGGCCTGACTATATTCAAATTCCATCCTTTCCAGGCGCTGCCTGATAGCCAACTGGTCTTCGCTTCTTCTGTTTTTCAGGCGATGCACTAATTCATCCTTACCTGGCGGCTTTATAAAAAATGTCGCCGCCTGCGGATAATGTTTCTTGATTGCCTGTGCTCCGTTTACATCAATGTCAAATAATACGCTGTTTCCCTGTTTTATGCTCTGATCAACCTTATCTTTCAATGTACCGTAAAACGATCCGTGTACGATCTCATATTCCAAAAACCGGCCTGCTTCGACAGCTTTTTTGAATTGCTCCTCCGTTAAGAAATAATAGTCGCGTCCCTCGATCTCACCACGACGCTTTGCGCGGGTTGTTGCCGATACAGAGATCACCAGCTTGTCATACTTTTCTGCCAGATATTTTACGATGGTCGTTTTTCCGCCGCCGGATGGCGAAGAAAACGTGATGTATTCCGAAATAAATTGCATTGCCGGACAGCCTCCACTGCTATTCTAAGTTCTGAGCCTGCTCGCGTATTTTCTCTATTTCCTGTTTTATACGAATTATTTTATGACTGATTTCCAGATTGGTGGTTTTGGAATTGATCGTATTGGCCTCGCGCAGCATCTCCTGTAAAATAAAATTCAATTTTTTGCCCACTTCACCGCCCTTTTCGAGGGTTTCCGTAAATAGCTTAACGTGACTGGCCAGACGCACCAGCTCTTCAGTGATATCCACCCGATCGGCAATTATGGCAATTTCCTGCTCAAGACGGTCTTTGTCCAGCTTCTGCTCGCCGATTAAATCGGTCACATTTTTCAGCAATTTATTAAATTCGCTGCGGGCGCTGTCTTTTGCCAGCATTTTTACCTCATCACCAAGGGCTGCGATAAGCTTAATCCGCCCCCGGATATCGGCGCTGAGATGGTCCCCCTCCTGTTCGCGCATTTTAATGCACATTGACAGGGCCTGATCAAGCGCCGGCTTTAACAATTTTTTCATATCCGACTCATCTGCGCTGACGGTATTTCTTTCGAAGATTTCCGGAAAATTGAGGAGATGATCGATGTTAACCTGCCGATCCGATTGAATGATTTTTTCAGCTTTTTGCAGCGTGCGGTAATATCTCAAGATTTTCGCTTCATCAATAACCGGATCGGTATCTTCGGAAACGATTTCTTTCAGATCAATATATACATAAACTTTACCGCGGCGAATTCTTGCCTGCAACTGCTCTTTAATCCAGAATTCAAAAGATGCCATTTCCCTGGGCAGTTTTATCGAGTAATCCGCAAAGCGGTTATTGACGGTTCTGATCTCCAGGGTAATATCAAATGCATCATTTTTGTTACCCGACTTTCCGTATCCGGTCATGCTGTAAATACTCAAATGCAGCCTCCAAATCTTCTAAACCAAATTATAAACATTTTTGATCATGACAATAACTTAAATCATTTACAGTAAATTTAAATTTGATATCTTTGCAAAAAATGCAGATTTATATTTTCAGTCAATCCGTTTTTTGCAACTCATTTTTGAATAGCGCCCTTTAATTCGCATTTAAACGGTTACAGTTGCGAATATTTTCATTTTTTTGCGAATATGCCTAAATTGTGTTTTTGGATAACGCAAAATGAAAATTTAATCAAGCAGGATTACAAAAGCAAAATCAGACAGTTATGCATAACAATTATTTTCTTTTCGAAAATCAAATTAAAGAAATAAAGCCACAGTTGCTTGGTCAATTTATACAGCAGGTGTTTACCTATCGTAAAAATGAACTGGTTTTTGAAACAGATAACGGAAGCCCACGGCATCTGCTTGCCGGTATTGAGGCGCGTAATCCCTGTTTTTTGATGAGAGAGGCCCATCCGACGCGTCAACCGAAATTTAATATCTTTGATTCCCTGCAGGGACAGGAAATTCTGGACCTTACAATCGTGCCCTTTGACAAAAAAATAATAATGACCTTATCCGGATACACGGTTATCTTCATATTTTACGGTAAACAACCCAATTGCCTGATCTATGATCAGTCCGGTAAGTTGCTCGACACTTTCAAAGATTATTCTGAGACAGGAACGGGTATCAACGATCAGGCTTACGACTTCAGGGCCACTTCATTCAAAGCATTTTCAGAACTTATTCGTAAAACGGGAATCAAAACCGCCGGCATGTTTCTTAAACACCAGTTCGCGGCGATTAACCGCACGCTGCTCAGAGAGATATTATTCAGAGCTGAAACTGATGAACGTGACAGTCTGGAAAATCTAAACGAAAGTAGTATTTCAGTATTACACCATGTATTGTCCGCGATTGCACGTGAGATGGATGACAACCGGACTTATATTTATTATAAAAATGAACAGATTAAGCGCATTTCGCTGATCCGATTATTTCATTTCGAGGGCGAAGATGGCATTCGGAAAAAAAATTATGATTCGGTAAACGAAGCATGGAAACGTTTTGTTAATGAAAAAAATCAACAGGATGCATTCGTCCGCCTTTTCCAGTCCTGCAGCGAAGCCTTAAATAAACGGCTGCATTATCTCGAAAGATCGCTTGAAAAAATAAAAGCACACGAAGATCTGGAGAAAAAGAAGGAAGAGGCTGATTTAAAAGGGAATTTACTGCTTACCCATAAAAACGAAATAAAAAAAGGTGCGGCTCAGGTGGTACTTCCCAATATATTTGATGAATCACAGGAAAAGATAACCATTAAACTAAACCGCAAGAAAAGCGCAGTTGAAAATGCAAACCACTACTTTAGCAAGTATAAAAATATAAAAAAACAAAAATTGATCCTTGACATTAAAAAAAATACTTTTTATGATGAACTTGAAAAAACAAAGGCGCTGCGCGATAAGCTGAAAACGATCGGTTCTCTTTCAAAACTAAACAGGCTGCATAACGAACTGGTTGAAATGCGGATACTGCAGGATGAAAAATCCGGAGATGAAAAAAGTAAAAAACTCGCTTATTCTTTCAACAGACTGATTCTGGATAAGGCCTGGGATTTATATATCGGCAAGAGCGGAGAAAATAACGACCTTTTAACTTTTGGTTTTGCCAATAAATGGGATATTTGGTTTCACGCGCAGGGCGTTCCCGGATCACATGTGATTATCAGACGCCCGAAGAAGGAAGTTTATCCGCCCAAGAAAGTTATGGAACAGGCCGCGCAAATTGCCGCAGCCAACAGCAAAGCGAAGCATTCGGGCACCGTGGGTGTTATCTATACTGAAGTGCGTTATGTTTCGCGCATCAGAAAAGCGCCGCCGGGAACCGTAAAAGTAAAAAATGAAAAGGTAATATTTGTTAAACCGCTTAATCTCAATTAGGGAGCTTTCTTGAAGTACCTCATTTTTTTCTTTTTTATTGGATTTTACACCCTGGGCTATGCTCAGACCAACGAAACAGTGTATTTTAATTACGTCCAGCAGACTTATCTTGAGCATGGCAGTGATGCATCCTGGAAAGATTTTCTTCATGATGAACTGGTTCATTTTCAGGAACGATTTCCCAACGATGTAAACGAAGATCACATACTTTGGATGCTGGCCAATCTGAATTTTACATTTGACGATTACGACGCCGCCCTGTTGTATTACACAAAACTCATTTATCTGCACCCAAATAGTCAGTTTGTGAAATCAGTACAGACAATCATGGATTCTATTCTGAATAGCAGGAATTCCATGAAGGTGATTCCATATGAAGAAAAACTAAAATTCTGCGCTGAAAAAAAACAGGCCTTTGCCTCCCACCAGGAGGCCTGCTTCGGATGGCTGAATTTTATCTTTTCGTTTGAATACAAACCGTTTTACACGCTTCTGACCGATGAGATTACACTCTACGAACGTATCTATCAGCAATCGATTGATAACGGCGACGTCCTCTGTTACTGGCGGGCCTTTATCTGTGAAAACCGGCAACAATGGCCCGCTGCCGTTGGATGGTACGACAAAGTGATCGTACTCTTTCCGCAGTCCAGTTTACGTGATGAAGCACTTTATCACTATGCCCGCATTTATTATCGCCGGTTGGGACAAATTGATCCTGCCAGAGATGCATTTCTGGAAGTAATTAATTCATACCCGCGATCTGAACTGGCCGGCTATGCCCAGTTCTATCTGGCAGAGTTATATCAGGATCATCTGCAAAATAATGAGGAAGCGCTGCATAACTACCGTCTGTTCACCGAGGCCTTTCCCGACCATCCTTTCAATCTCAAAGCACTTGAACGGATTGCAGCGATTACGATGCATGAAGAAAAATATGAGGAAGCTGCCAGCGCCTTAATGCAGCTTTTCAAGCAATATCCCGACAGCAGTTCGGCTCCCGCTGCGCTGGAAAAAATCGCTGAAATATTTCTAGTCCACTTGCAAAACCATAAACGGGCGGCAAGGACATACGTGCTTTTTGCCACAACCTACAGCGATCATCCCAAAGCAGCGCAATATCTGTATAAAGCGGCAGAATTATATTTGAAGCGGTTAAAAGACAGGAAAACCGCCGAAGATATTTTCCAACAAATACGCAGTAATTTTAAAGACAGTCCCTACGTGCAAAAGGCCAAACTGCTTTTGGAAGGTAAATAGCGAA
>CAYXRA010000007.1:0-51843 GCA_964467525.1 uncultured Calditrichaceae bacterium | reverse complement strand
AAAATCCCCACCCTGGCGCAAGCCACCCCTTTGGGGCAACCCCAGCCGGGCGGGAGTGGGAGAAGAACCCTCTCCCCATCCCCTCCCCCGATTCATCGGGGGAGGGGCGAAGGGGTGGGGGGTTCTGTTTAATCATGCCTTTGTGTATTTGCAAAATCATGAATGTATCATTAAAGATACGAATAATTTTATTCACAAAATAAATTAATCCGCTTTTCATTCCTCAAAAAACATCTCGCTGACCGAGTGGTTATAATGGATCCGGTTGATGGTCCGGCTCAGCACATCGGCCAGGCAGCGCACCTCGATAAAATCAAGTTTTGCGAATTGTTCCGTTGGAGGGATGCTGTTGGTGATAAACATGCGCTGCAATTTAAAATGCTTTTTCAGCTTTACCAGAATCTCAAAGGCCTTATCCGTGCACAGATTATGAGAGATGCCCAGGTAAATTTGTTCGATGCCTTTCTTTTGGATCAGCCTTTCGGCTACGGAATAAATCGTTCCGCCGCTGCTAATGATATCATCGAGAATAATAGCAGTTTTCTTGCCCTCAAAATCACCGATAATTTCCTGGTTAACGGCCACTTCCTGCTCCGGACGGTATTTGGAGGCTATGGCGCTGTTGACTTTCATCTGGCGGCCAAAGTGGGTAACCAGTTTGGAGGCGCCGGCATCCGGGGCAACGGCGATCACATCATCACGCCCCTTATATTCTTTAAATGATTTGGTAAGCAGTATTAACGGATCGAGCAGATTAAGCGGTGTGGATGCATAAAATCCGTGCAATTGCGTGCTGTGCGGATCCCAGGTAATCATCCGGTCGATACCGGCATTGATGCTTAAATCGGCCATCAGCTTGGCTGTCGTTGCTTCGCGCTTGTAACGTGTCGGCTTGTCCTGCCGACCATAAGCCAGGTATGGTAAAACCCCAGTAATATGACGCGCGCCCTGTTCGCGCAGAGCCCGTGCGGCGATCAGAAAGGCCATATAATTTTCATCGACACTGCGTCCGGAGGTGGGGTCGTACAAGGCCTGAAACAGAAACACATCGTAGCCGCTGACATGCATTTGTAAACGGACATTGGTTTCACTATCGGAGAACTGTCGATCAATATCCGGCAAATAAAGCACCTGGTCTTCACTGCCGGCAGTTTTCAGATTGTTATTGTATTGGTCCACCGTTCTGTGAGCAAGGTAATTTCCTGACCGGCAAGTGGCGATGAGCAATTTACCACGCTCGGATTCCATTTTCCTGGACTGGTAGCGGGCATACCATTCAGGACTTATAAAAATATTTTTTTCCTGTACGTCTTGATTTTGCATGATAGATGACTCTGTTATTTCAACAGTACTTTAAATCAGGTCTAAAATCGCCCGGAACAATTTAACCGTTCTTATAATATCAGTCAACATGCAAAATTTATTCTGTTGTCAGTATAACTTTGCCGATATTTTTTCTCTCTTCAAGATAGGCATGAGCCTGACCGGCCTGTTCCATGGGAAAGGTTTTATCCACATGCGGCCTTACCCAACCTTCCTCTACACCATTAAGGATAATCAGCATCCATTCATAGACTTTACCGGCCTCATGCCACATATGTCCGAGGTTTACGCCAAAAACGCCTTTATTGGCATTCATCAGGCTAACCGGATTATACAAAGGCATCCGCGCCAGTAATTTGAGAAAGGATACAACTTTTCCTTTGCGGTCTTCCGCTACCGTCGATATACCAAACATCCCCATCCGGCCGGTCGATCGCAGCAGTTTATAGCTTTTCTTCCAGTTTTTCCCGCCGACAGGATCAATCACCAGCTCCACGCCCTGTCCTTTGGTTAATTTTTTGATCTCTTTATAAAAATCTTTCTTTGTATAATCAATTACTTTATGCAGCCCTCTTTTGTTTAGGAAGTCATGTTTACGGGCGCTGGCGGTACCGTAGGTAATCGCGCCAATATTTCTGGCAATATCCAGCGCAGCCAGCCCCACGCCTCCGCCGGCATTGTGAATGAGAACACTATCCCCTTTGCGCAGGGCGCCCATCACGATTAATAATTGATATGCGGTTAAATAATTGACAGGAAGGCCTGCTCCCTGCTCAAAAGTCAGTTCTTCAGGTAGTTCGAATACGGCGGCTGCAGGAACACATATTTTATCACTATATCCGCCAAATCTTGTCAGGGCCAGGACACGCTTTCCTTCCAGCGGACTTTTACCATTACCACTTTTTACAACGATGCCTGACACTTCATATCCGACCACACAGGGTGGCTTCGGTGCATCGGGATAGAGTCCTTTTCTGGCCAGAATATCGGCAAAGTTGACGCCAATTGCTTTCACGTCTATCACTAGTTCGTCTTTTGCCGGCTTCGGATCTACCCCCTGCGTCACGCGGAGCACATCCTGATCACCATGCTCAATAATCATTACCTGTTTCATTTAAACTCCTGTATTTAATTTTATAAGCATCGAAGCGGTCTGTATCCTGTTTGTTTTGAACTTACAAATTTATTAAATCGGCTGCCATCGGTTTGGCGGTTTTTTCGGTTCAGTCCGTAGGTTTAAAGATACTTTTGTTCAACCTGTTCAGCTTTTTTATTCAGTTCACTGAATAGTGCGTCAATATCATTTTTCATCTTTTCCCAGTCATCCGTTTCCACATAATCGATTTCACCCAGCTTTTTATTCAGCTCGTCATCGATGCGTTCAAAATCATAAATCCAGTCGCGCAGCTCTATCCCGGCCGAATCGGATTCCGCCTCTCTCAGTTGTACTCTCAATCCATATAACCGATTTTCGGTTTTTTTGATTGCCTGTTTCAGACTATCTTTGTAGATCACTTTTTCCTTTTCAATAATCATTTTTGTTTTATCCCTGCACATCGACAGGGATAAAAATATAGTTAAGATTGTTAATAATGATATTATTTTAAAAATTTTCATGATTGACATCTCCTCTCAGATTTAAGTCCGGCGAACTATCTGCACGGAGGCCGGAAATTATCACAACGCCTCATTTTGGGCGAATGAATGAAGCAACAGTATACTTTTACCTCATTCACATCCCGGGAATTTCATTATTGATTTTAAATCATTCAGCTTTTGTCAAAAAAATTCCGGTACAACCTGTCCGTGTCAGATTTATTGCAAAGCGCGGTTCCGGGGGTCATCACCGCTGATGCGCCGGCGCTGATTCCATATCCAATGGCCTCATCCACTGAAAAATTCTTCGACAAGCCCAGAACCACACCGCCAACCATACTGTCACCGGCTCCGACGCGGCTTTTTATGTTTACTGTCGGGGATCTGAAATGCTGACAGTCATTTTTAGTAATTTTTAAAGCACCACCCATACCTAAGGAAACCAGAATTATTTCTGTATCAGTGTCTTTAATATAATCCTGAACGGCCTCAGCAATCTGGTGTTCGTCTTCGATTTCGTTATCAATCAAATCTTTTATTTCATTCATATTCGGTTTTGCCAAAAAGACACCCTCTTTAACCGCATGCCGCAACGGTTCGCCGGAAGTATCAATGATAACCCTTGCTTCCAGGTCGCGCCCCAGTTTGGCTAATCTTGAATAGAAAGATTCCGGTAATCCGGGCGGCAGGCTTCCGCTGGCCACGATATAATCAGGATATGGCTGCATCGAACCAATTTCCACAAAACAGCGCAGCCAGTCTTCCTTATTTAATTTTGGGCCCGGCATAATAAAGCGGTACTGTTCGCCGGAGCTTTTTTCATAAATATTAATATTCTCTCTTATCGTATCGCTGGCATTAACAGCCTGATATTCGACTTGTTCTTCTTCCAGTAAATCCTGGAGCAGCTCTCCATAAGTGCCGGCGCTGGGGAAGAAGGCAACAGAATGCCCGTCAAGCTTTTTTATCGCCCTGGATACATTAATGCCGCCGCCTCCGGGTTCGAGAACAGGCGCATCACATCGCATTTTTTTCCCGGGGGCTACTTTTTCCACAGCAGAGTTTTTATCAATTGTCGGATTAATAGTTAAGGTAACAATTTTCATTATTGCTCCATTCAGGGATTATAATTTTTCGCGGGGACGTCCGTAATAATCGTATAAACGAATTTCATATTCGCGATTAATCGGTTCATTAGGATTATATTCCGGACTGTCTTTTATCAGGTCGCGACTTAAACCTATAAACACCTTTTCTTCTGACCATTTGATGCGTTTTATCCACAGGGGGGCAATCAGCACTTTTTTACTCCACGGTAACCAATTCGCGGTGTCGACGACCATATATCTGATTTTCCAGTCCACATCATCCAGAATAAAATCTTCAACATGGCCCATCTCGCCGTCATCCGCTTCGATTTTATAACTCATGACAATATCCGTGCTTCTCAGATGGGGGTCGCTGGTATCCGCTTTCCTGGCGACCCGTTCCTTTTCTTCCATTGACCGGGCGAGAATGATTGCCGTTTCGGGTACATTCGCGCCCATGGTTTCCCAATAATTAGGCCATTCTTTATAGTAATCAAGCAATTCGAGTTCTTTTTGCCGGGAAACGGGCAATTTTTTATCAACACCCGGGCTTTCTTCCACTGCCTTTTTTGATAAGCCTATCGGTAAAACTTTATTTTCGGCATCGGGCTGGACAATGGAAACAGGTGAGATCATAACCAGCCTGTTGACCAGCCAGTCGCCGGTGTCAACAATTACGTAGCGGACGGTCCATAATCTGTCATCAAAATAGACTTCTTTTACTTTTCCGATTTCACCGTCTTCCGCCTTGATTTTATAACCGGTGATATCATTTAGGCTTCGTAACATTATCTCACTCCTTTTATCCCTAATCAGATAATCCGGGCGATTCTTGCCGGATCGGATACTGATTGTGTTTTACTTAGATGGGCGGGCATTTTAATCGCACAGCCATCCGGATTCAATTAATTTTTTTTACTAATAAAGTCTCAAGCGTTTTTGAATTTTTCCTCTTTTCCATTCCCCTTATTATTGGGCTAGGGGGAAGTTCTGCTTTATGGCTTCAGAACTTCCCGATATGCTTCCGCACCAACAGTAAAATCGTAAATCCAGTCACCATCTGTTTTCTTGATGAATGCATTGAGGTCCTGCTCATCAAGCGAATCCACACCAACAAAAATACGGTATTCCAGAACATATCTTTGATTCCGTTCATCAAAGAATTCTCTTTCGAGTCTTGGCTCGCTTCGGACAACTTCTCTTACATCATTAAGGCTGTCAATAATCGCCATAGTCCTTAATTTGGCCTGTGCAATAACTTTTGGTGATGGTTTTTCAACGGAACAGGACACAACGATACCCATAGAAAAGACCAATAAAAATAATATGGCAAATTTGTTATGACATTTTTTTCTCATGCTATCCTCCTGTTTATACATACAATGAGTTCGCTAAATTTTAAACCATTACGGTAATTTTGTGGGGAAAATCCATTTTCTTGCTTCCTCAACATTGTCGAGATCGAATGATTTTATATCCGCATCAGAAAACTGATTAAACAATTTGACCATTAAATTTTGAAGATTTTTATCGGATACAAAAGCAACACGATTTAAATGCTGTTTATATTCCTTATAAAAATCCGTGTTTTCCAGCATTATATTTACAGGGAACTTTTCCAGTTCGACTGCATCAAAAAGTACATTGATTTTCTGATGCATGGCGCATAAAGATTCGAGCTGATGGATAACCTGTTGAAACTCGCTTTCATCCAATGTCCCTGATAAACCAATCTCAATTTTATCTTCTTCCTGATAAATTATCTGATACATTAATGTCTCCTTATTTTGATGATATTTTATTATTAACAAAAGTGCGCTTGCAGCAAGTATATGGCCAAATGACGAATGCTTTTTTTAGAATCTGCTTTTATTTATTCTCTGCTGCCAAAATACTTAAAAAGCTGCAATTCAAATTCCGGGGTAATTTCCTGCTCAGGGTCATATACCGGACTTCTTGTCAAAGTATCCTGTTTGATAGCGATATCGATCCGTTCCTGACCCCACTTGATTGAATCCACCCAAACCGGGGAAATCAGCGTACGCTGGCCTTCGCCAAAATAACCACCGATTTCAACATGAAGATAGCGGATTTTGAAATCTTTATTATCGATGATCAGATCGTGCACCCTGCCAGCCCCTTCGTTTTCCGAATAGATTTCATATCCTTTGATTTCTTCAAAAGAACGCAGGGCCGGATCGGCATCCTTTTCATTCAGATTATTTTCCAGTGCCAGTCTCCGCGCCAGTTGCCGAACTTCATCCGGATCCAATTCACTGATATTGGTTTGGCGAAGGGGCCACCTGAAAAGCTGCGCCAGCTCAATTTCTCTTTCCCATGATACCGGTAAATCATTCCCGGTTTCCGCGCTTTTTTTTATCAGATCTTCATCAGGCTCTGCATAGACGCGCTTTTCTTCAAATGAAATGGAATTAATAATGCTGGTTGATAACAGGACACGCTTAACAAGATTTTCCAGCTTAACATCTGCCACCAGATACTGAACAAACCAATTCTTGGTATCAAAAATGTAGTCTGTGACCGGAAATTCCGAACCTGCACTGCCTGAGATTTTAAAGTTTTCGATTTCTGACAAATTAAATAGCAAACCAGAACACTCCTTTTATAGTGATTAATTTATTTATTCCCTGTTATTGTTAATTGCGTGGGTAACAGTCATCGCTGCTTCATAGCCTCTGCGTACAGCGCCCTTAATATTGGAAAAATCATCGCCACCATGCGTTATCAATTCCGGCCTGATTGTATAATCCAGGTTTTTCTCAGCCATTGTTGCCGCCTGGCGCGAAGCCATATCAAATGCATTGGATAACAATTCGATTGTATTGCGCGGTTCGCTGTATTGTCTGTTCGTATTGAGATTGACACCAACAAGCGCATCGTATTCACGGTCATCGAACGGCGAAAGCGGAATATTTTCTGCAATACTGCCGTCAACCAGCATCTTCCCCTCGATTTCCACCGGCAAAAATATTCCGGGAATCGAGGTGGCGGCCATTACAGATTCTGCCAGATCGCCGCTGTTTAATTGAACGGATTGGCCATTATTTATATCTGCCGCAATGAGCGTAACCGGTAATTGTGCGTGTTCTATTTTTTTATCACCCAATACACCCCGCACAGCTTCTCTCATTTTAGTGTTGGACAACTCACCCAGGCCTGAAAAAGTAAATTCATAAATATCAAGCCAGTGTAATTTGGTAATTAAACCGACCATATCATTATTATTAATTCCAAAAGCATGTAACGCGGCCACCCAGCTTCCCAGACCGGTTGCAGCAATTCGGGAAACGTGAATATCCGATTCATCAAATGCTTTTAAAACACCGATATGCGCGGCGCCGAATATTGAACCGCCGCCCAGGGTGAGCGCTATATTTTTTGTCATGTTAAAATCTATAAGTCTTATTTCTTTGAAACCCTTCGGTTAAACTTAAATATTAAAACTTCAAAAGTCATGCCAAAAGATGTTTAATTGCCTTTAAATATTTATATTTATTATTCTTAAGCATTATGTATTGCCCATACTTTTATTTAATCATTCGAAAAGAAATTTATTTAAAAATTAATTTGTGAACTAAAAGTACATTTATTAAAAGAGGAATCATAAATATGTAAACTTTTGACACATGGTTAACTTTTTAATTTGGCTTAAACCGGCTTTTTGAAATTCAGTTTATGGTAATTCTATAATTATCAGCATTTTTGCAAGTACTCATTATTTAAATACACATTGGATATTATCCAAAAAATAAAATTTGCTTCTTTAGTGTTATTTAATTAAATAAAATACCTTTGAATTTGTTAAAAATAGAATCAGCGTAATATTTGTTACATGCAGGTAACAAACATTATAATAAAAAGGGGCGAACCGAGCAGGTTTTTAATGTTTATTATTCGGGACATTTTACCGCTTCTGAAAGTTAAATACTAAAAATCAAATTTTATGTATGACAAAAAAATCAAGATCTTTATCCTGGATGTCAATTCCGGTTTTAAGGAGCGTATTGCCGGGTTAATGGGCAGCAGTAATATTCAAATTTATCTGGAAAAAGATTTCAATAATTTTTCGCATCACTTCACTCTGGAAACTTATGATATTGCGATTATTACCAACGTGCTTTTCAATCGTCATAAAAAAACCATTACCAATGAATTAAGCAGGATATCCAGTCGCAGCCCGAAAACTCAGATACTTTTACTGGTCGATGAGCAGGATGTCAATCAGGCGATTTCTACACTCAAGACGGGTACTTATCATTATACCAAGTTGCCGGTCAGCGATGAGGAACTGCGCCTGTTAATTAAGACCGCATTCGAAGACCAGCCGCAGGTATTGGGCAGCGGCGCTGAATCCTTACCGCCCCAAAGCCGGAATCAGCTTGGTGAAATTATCGGCGCTTCGGCGGGCATGAATGCCGTTTACGACCAGATTACCCGCGCCGCCGAAACCGATATACCGGTATTGATTTTGGGAGAAACCGGTACGGGAAAGGATTTAGCCGCCCAAACGATACACCGGATGAGCGCCCGGAATGATGCGCCGTTTTTACCACTCAGCCTCGGTTCCATACCGATACAATTGGTTGCCAGTGAACTTTTCGGCCATGAAAAGGGGGCTTTTACCGGGGCCTCTCGGCTGCATCTGGGTGTCTTTGAACGGGGCAGCAAAGGTACGGTTTTTCTGGATGAGATTGATACGGTGGATGAAAAGATACAGGTAAGCCTGCTGCGCCTTTTAGAACAAAAGAAATTCCATCGACTCGGCGGCAGAAAATCCATCAACAGTAAGGCGCGGCTTATCGCCGCTTCCAATGAAGATCTCGGACAATTGGTTGAACAGGGCAGCTTTCGTATCGATCTTTTCTACCGGCTGGATGTCTTTCAAATCAAAATACCGCCGCTGAAGAAACGTAAAAGCGATATTCCCATGCTGGTTGAAGCAATGATTTTAAAATATGAACAAACCTACCGGAAAAATATAGAAAAGATCGATCAGGATGCCCTGCAAAATTTAATACACTACAACTGGCCGGGTAACGTACGGGAGTTAAAAAATGTAATTCAGCGCGCGGTCCTGGTTTGTGACAACAATACAATCAGTATCAAACATTTACCGGAACGCTTTCAGAATATTTCCGAAGCAATGCCCGATGTGTCATTCCGTCTGGGCACCCCGCTGGATGAAGTGGAAAAGGAAATGGTTTTATGCGCCCTGGCCGCAACAAAAAATAATAAAAAGAAAGCCGCAGAATTATTAGGGATCAGCAGACGGGCCATTTATAACAAATTAAAAAAACACAATATCTAATTCATTTAAAAACAAGTCTTGATAAATATTATATCAAATCAGTATTTTGCTATCATAAATTCCTGTGTACCAATCGTGCACTGTTATTAGGGTTTACTGTTAATATGTGTTCCGAGTCTGCACAAGAGTAAAATATTGGCCAAACTTTTAATGTACAAATTTGTCTGAATCACCAGCTTAAGGGTCTGTTAATTATATCTTTAACTAAACAGCTAATTTTAATGGCACTATATTTGACATATATGTTGTTGTGCATTCTTATAATTTAATGTAAGTACGGAGTTTTTTTAATGAACATATTAGTGATCAGTGATGATGAAAACAGCAGTGTTGTCAGATTCATCTATCGGAATAAATTGATGCCGATCATACGAAGGTCTATTTTACCGGCCCTTGAGCTGATCCGTCATCAGAATGTCTCTGCAATCATTGTCGATAAAAATCATCAAAATATAGATACCCTGGAACTGATCCTCAACATAAGGGATATTAATAAGAATATTCCAATAATCGTTCAGGAAGACTCTATCCTTCCCAAGGACAAAACAGTAACCCAATCGATGAACAATGTCATTATTGACGATCAATACTTCGGGTGGTTTAGAAAACAGCTAAATAAGCTAACAAAACAAAAAAATTAATTCTCTTACTTAAGGAAACATATCATGAGTATATACAATGAACACCAAAAAGACATAGCTAAACGTATCGATTCTGATGTAGCTAAATCGAAATGGAAGGACTGGAAATGGCAGCTCAAGCACGCCGTTAATGATACTAAAACCTTTGAAAAATTACTGGGTATTACATTCGGTGCAGAAGAGCTTAAAGAGCTGGAAGATACCCTGAGTAAATTTCCGCTTTCGGTTCCGCCTTACTATGTTTCACTGATCAATCCAAAGGATTATAAAAATGATCCGATTTACAAACAGGCCTTCCCCACATCACAGGAACTCATCGTCGATGAGCACGATATGTCCGATCCGCTGGCCGAAGACAAAGACAGTCCGGCGCCGGGGATAACACACCGTTATCCGGACCGGGTACTGTTCACCATCAGCAACGTTTGCTCGATGTATTGCCGGCACTGCACCCGAAAACGAAAAGTGGGCGATGTCGATTTTATACCCAATCGGGGCATGATCAAGGCCGGTATCAGCTACATTAAAAAGACGCCGCAGGTTAGAGACGTTCTTCTTTCGGGCGGCGACCCCTTTATGCTGTCGGATTCTTATCTTGATTGGATTCTGACAGAGATTAAAGCCATTCCCCATGTGGAAATGATCCGAATCGGTACACGAATGCCGGTTGTACTGCCCTACCGGGTAACGGATGATCTGGTAAATATGCTTAAAAAGCATCATCCGCTTTGGATCAACACCCATTTTAATCATCCCAAAGAAATAACCAGCTCATCCAAACAGGCCCTGCAAAAATTAGCCGATGCAGGAATACCGCTTGGCAATCAGTCCGTACTACTGGCCGGTGTAAACGACTGTCCGCGCATTATGAAGTCGCTGATTCATAAACTGTTGCAGAACCGGGTTCGTCCCTATTACTTATATCAGTGTGATCTATCCGAAGGACTGGCCCATTTCAGGACACCCATCGGAAAAGGTATTGAAATTATCGAAAATCTGATCGGACACACCACCGGCATGGGCGTGCCGACCTACGTCATCGATGCGCCGGGCGGCGGCGGTAAGATTCCGATTATGCCCAACTATTTAATATCATGGACGACCAATAAAGTCGTATTGAGGAATTACGAAGGCGTAATTACTACTTATAAGGAACCCGATTCTTACGAGCCAATCTTTTGTGACCGCGATTGTGAACATTGCGATCTTTATATCGATCTTGAAGAGGGTGATGAATATACCGCTCTGGGTATCGCAGAACTGCTTTCGGCAGCAGACGAATCCATTTCCCTGATTCCGGAAAATACGGAGCGCTATCAGCGCAGAGGAGAAGAAAACGGTGAATCTCAAGATAATGGAAAATAAGCATGCATTACATCGATTTTGTTATTTTTGCAATCTACTTTCTGCTGGTTCTGGCAGTTGGTTTTTATTTCTATTTTAAAAATGTAAACAGAGAAGATTATTATGTGGGCAGCCGCGGCATGTCCGCCGGTCATGTCGGTATGTCTATTGTAGCAACCGATGTCGGCGGCGGATTTTCGATTGGTCTGGGCGGACTGGGTTATGTGATGGGCCTTTCCGGAAGCTGGCTTTTATTTACCGGACTGATCGGGGCCTGGCTCTCTGCTGTGCTGATTATACCAAGGATCAAGAAAGTGGATAGCGCGCAGGGCATGCTGACTTATCCGGATTTTTTACTTTTTAAATACGGTAAAAACGTAGCCCTGGTTGCCGCACTTATTTCCGGTATTGGCTATCTGGGATTTACCAGCGCCCAGATTTTAGCGGGCGCCAAACTGGCTGCCGGAACGGTTTTTTCCGGCATCACCTTTATGGAGCCGCTTAATCTGGCCATGTTTGTGATGGCCGGCGTGGTGCTTTTATACACGGTGCTCGGAGGTATTAAGGCGGTAATTTATACTGATACGGTACAGTGGATCGTGCTGCTTTCAGGACTGTTGTTCTTTGGCGTCCCATTTGCTTATATGGAAGTGGGTGGCTTGCAGGTGTTGCAATCCCAGTTGCCAAAAGCATTTTTCACCCTTAATAACTTATCAGCCAGTCAGTTTATCAACTGGTTTTTTACGATTGTTCCCATCTGGTTTATTGCAATGACACTATACCAGCGGATCTATGCCTGCAGAACAGAGCGTGAAGCTAAACGCGCTTTCTATGTTGCCGGTGTTCTGGAATATCCTTTGATGTCTTTTTTGGGGGTGACCCTCGGTATGATATCACGGGTATTTTTCCCCGATGTGGAGGCTGAAATGGGATTACCCATGTTATTGCGTGAGGTTCTTCCGGTCGGTATTACCGGTGTGGTAATCGCTGCGTATTTTTCGGCAATTATGTCCACCGCCGATAGTTGTCTGATTGCCTCATCGGGTAATTTCGTTAACGACATCATCGAGCGTTATTTTCTGAATGACAAATCGGACAAATACATCATGCATGTTTCACAGGTGGTTACCCTGATTATCGGGATATCAACTTTATTCATCGCCATGTACTTCACCACGGTACTGGAAATTATTCTGCATGCTTATTCATTTATGGTTGCCGGCCTGTTTATACCTACGCTGGGAGCCTATTTTCTGAAATCAAATAATTCAACAGCCGCATTAGTGAGTATGATCAGCGGCGGAACGATAACTTTAGCGCTTATTCTTTCAAAATTTAACTTGCCGTTTGGACTGGACCCCAGTGTTTACGGAATTTTTATTTCATTAATTGTATTCTTAATAATTAATCTAAAAAATAATCAAGGTTATCAGAATGTATGATAAAATCGAAAAAATTGGTCAATCAGTCATTCAGCATGGTAAAAGCAATAACAGGATTTACCTGCTCAAGCTGAATGAAAGCGATTATCCGGCTATTCTTGGTGAGCTCGAAACGATAGCCTCATTTAATCATTATACAAAAATATTCGCCAAAATCCCGGAATGGGCAAAAAAAGAATTCCAGGAACAGGGCTATATAAAAGAGGCCTTTATTCCTAATTTTTATCACGGACAGCAGGATGTATTCTTTTATTCTAATTTTGTCGACCACTCCCGTTCATTTTTGGAACCGGAAAAAAGAGAAGAAATCGATAAAAATATCAGATTGGCAAAATCAAAACGTGAGAAGTTCCGGAATGTAACTTTTAAAAATGAATTCGTATACAAGGTGTTGGACGAAAGCGATGTTGACAAACTGACAGAAATCTACAAGAAGGTTTTTAAATCCTATCCTTTTCCGATTTTCGAAGCGGATTATATCAAAAAGACGATGACAGAAAATATTATATACTTCGGTGCTTTCGAAGGAGACAACCTTGTTGCCGCTTCTTCGGCGGAAATGGATACATCGGGAGAAAATGCCGAAATGACTGATTTTGCCACGCTCCACGAATACCGTGGTAACAATCTGTCTCTTATCCTGTTGCGGGAGATGGAAGCGGAAATGCGCAAGCAACAAATCAAAACATTATATACGATTGCCAGATCCCATTCACCGGGTATGAATATCACTTTCTCTAAATCCGGTTATCTGTTTGCAGGTACTTTAATTAATAATACGAATATTGCCGGTGAGATTGAAAGTATGAATGTCTGGTATAAAAATATAAGTATGTAAAAATAAAAAAGCCCTTACCAAAGGGTGAGGGCTTTATTCTTCAATTTCTTCCTGTTCTTTGTCTTCCGGGTAAATTGCACGCAGCTTTCCTTCAAATATTTCATCCTGGGCAATCACCGTGGGATTGATTTCCTTCTCGAACTTGATATCCTTCATCAATTCCCTGTCGTAAATATCCGTTTCATCATACATATCCATATCGTCGAGAATTTCATTTTCCTTCTTTTTGGAAATCCGGTCCGCATTGATCGCACGCGCCCTTGCGGCAATTAATAAACATACTTCGTAAACGTTAAGATTGTTTTTCTTAAATTCACGCATATCTATGGTTTGAATCGCCATTAAAATCCTCCATAATAATTATTTAGCTTACAAATATAAGGTTGAATAATGGCGATGTCAAATCATTTACTATTGATTCCCCGGTCGCGGCATGTTATGCATCGGATTTTCCGCTTTTTTGTATCCGTCCGGAAGTTCAAATTTATCCGGAGAAATTGATTCCTTACGGATTTCAAGCAACTCAGAGCTGGTATTCATTTTCATACCCATCATAGTCATTTCCGTTTCCGTATATACGGGATATCCCTTAATATCTTCTGATTTATAAAATGCCTCGGATACTTTACGCATTTCCGGCATATCTTTGTAAAATTTGTAGAAGTGATCTTTATTGAAAGGTAAATCCTCGGTCACCCACATTTCTTGGTTCATTATTTTCGATTCACCGATAACCTGATAGCAATTCCAGTCATTGATTTTCTTTGTCTCATCGGTTTTCCTGAAGGTCATTTTCATGGAGGCCTCTTCCCCCATCATTGCCATGCCCATACTGGCCATTGCCTCGAGCTCAGCCAGCGTCATTTCCATATATGCTTTCTTCTCCGGCATAATGGTCCAGGCAACGCCTTTATCGGTACGGATAATAACGATTTGTTCGCCGTTATCCGTTCGCAGTTTTTCATCGGAAATCCAGGTTTTCGAAATGGATTCGCGTCCCGGTTGGCCCATTACGCCGGACGTCTTTACCTTTTGCTCAATATAGATCCCTTTTTGAGCGAACAAAGTGCCCGCCATAAAAATAATAAGTATTCCAATCAGCATTCTTCGTTTCATGACCACTCCTTTTAAGATTTGATCGTTTGCATATCTGTTTAAATATTAACAAATATAATTTATATTGCGGAAAATTAAAAATGATATTTCTAATAATTGCAACTGATTTTTTCAATGTATAGATTCTTACTTGCGAAATCTGAGCGTGTATCTCTGACTTTGCCAACGCCAAATCCCTCTCCCCTGTATCCCCTCCCCCGCTCGCGGGGGAGGGGAAGTAAGGGGTGGGGGGGAAGAGATTTTTTAGCAGTTTTATCCCGCTCGGGCGGGACAAATATTTTTGGTTAGATTTTGGACGCATTTTTCCTAACCTGACATTTTTTAATTACATTAATAAAAGATTGAATTAGAGTTTGAGATTGATTATTTTGGATAAAATTAATCAACTCAATAATTTGGAGGTAATTATTATGGCAAGCAATGGTGATCTGTTTAAGGGATTTATAATCGGCAGTATTCTGGGCACTGCCCTGGGATTATTGTTTGCACCAAAGAGCGGCAGCGATATCCGAAAAGATCTTCGTGATGAAAGTGACGAACTTCTGGACAAAGCTAAAGAAGAGCTTGAAAAAGTTAAAAAAGATTTAGGCGAGCTGCGTGATAAAATCGGTGTTACCATCGATCGCGGAAAGGCGATGTTTGAAGAAAAAGAGGGCAACGAAGAAGATGATTTTGCAGCGGAACTGACTGAAAAGGACGAAGAGCAGGAAAAAGAGAAAAAGACCACCCAAAAAACGACACGAAAGAAAACGACTAAAAAAGATACCGAAGCCTGATCTCTGAAGCAGGTATTCAATTTTACAAGCACAGAACAGCATTTAATTCACCGCTGTTCTGTGTTTAACCTGTAAAAAAATTTATATCTAAAAATCCGGAGTATGCAATGTTGTGGGAATATGCCTTAGTATTTATGTTGATTGCGCTTACCATATTAATCATTTTAGCGATACCGGTGATTTTAAATATCCGAACAACGCTTTCACGATTAAACAAAACCCTGGGAACCGTAAATAAAGATCTGCCGGAAATCATGGTCAATGTCCGGGATATAAGCAAATCGCTAACCGGCACAACTGATAAAATAAAAAACGCCGTTGACGACATAGCAGAGCTGGAAAGAATTATCGTTAAGGAAATCAAAGGACCAGTTGAAAACATTGCCCAGGCAATCGGAATGATACTGCGCGTTGCCAACAAGTTATTCGACAGAAAAAAGAAAGATTAAGTTAACTTATCCGGCGCCGGCCGGCGCCGGATAAGCAAGTAATTTTAGTCAATCCCGATAATCGTATTCCATCCGTATTTATCTTCGATATCGCCCAGTTGTATCCCTGTTAATGTACTGTAAAGTTTATGACTCACCGGACCGGAAGCTTCGCCTTCCTTAAGATAGGTTGCGGTTTTATCACGGTAGGTAATACTGAAAACCGGTGTAATAATTGCCGCGGTACCACAGCAGCCGGCTTCCGTAAAATCAAAAATTTCTTCGACTCGCACCGGGCGCTGCTCAACGGTAAGCGCCAGATTATTCTCTGCCAGCTTCATGAGGCTGTTATTGGTGATACTGGGCAATATCGAAGGCGACTGCGGTGTGACATATTTTTCATCCTTCGTAATGCCGAAGAAATTGGCAGGACCGGATTCGTCGATATATTTTTTGGTTTTGGCATCGAGATACAAAACTTCCTTATATCCCATGCTTTTTACCTTATCCGAAACCCGCAGACTGGCGGCATAATTACCGCCCACTTTCACATCGCCGACACCATCGGGCGCCGCACGATCCATCGATTCTTCCGCATATAACTTTATCGGTTTTAATCCTTCTTTAAAATATGGTCCTACGGGCGTAACATAAATTATAAATTTGTACTCCTCGGCCGGCTGAACACCGAGTCTGGGCGAGGTGCCGATCAACAGCGGACGGACGTAAAGGCTGGCTCCGGTTCCATAAGGGGGAATGAATCTTTTATTTAACCGGACGATCCGTTTCACAGCATCGATGAACTTTTCTTCGGGAAAAGGAGCCATTTTTATTTTTTTCGCAGAACGAATCATTCTTCTGGCATTTTCTTCCACTCTGAAAACACTAACCTTGCCGTCTTTATGTTCAAATACTTTAACACCTTCGAAACACTCCTGTCCGTAGTGCAGGCAGGTCGCCGCGATGCTTAAATCCAGGCGATCCTTTTCTTTTACGACGCCGTCATCCCAATTGCCGTCACTAAACGTGTATTCCAAATGACAATCTGTTTTTGTGTAGCTGAAAATCAGGTTTCCCCAGTCTAAATTTGCGCGCTCCATTATTTCTCCTTCCGTTTTTAATATCATCCGCTTATGCTAATCATTTAGTAAATAATGCTCCAAATAAAAAACCCCTTATCCTTCAATTTCAGAACAAGGGGTTGCTTTGCAAAAGAAATCAAAATAAGAATCATAATCACGTTAATTATTATAAGCATATGTATGTTCATCTTAACAGTCATTTATATGAAAATTTATGACAACTTCACGAAATAAAAATATAATTATTGTTTGAATAATACAAATCTTTTTGACTATATTTTCGACACTATTTTTATAAAAAGCGCGGCATTTAAAAGGGTTTATAAAGTGCGCCTTTAATCAAAAAAAATTCTCAAATTAAAATACCCAAACCTGTAAAACAAAAGGAGTGCAAATGCGACAACTTATTTATTTGTTTGTCCTGATCCTGACAGTGATATCATTTTCGCAGCAGGCAGGCGACCTGGTCGAAGTCACCAGCGTGAATCCCGCCATTAAACTGGATTTGCGCTATGCCACTGAAAATAATTTTCTGAAAAAGCAGGTTTATCCCGAAGCGCGCTGTTTCGTCCGCTACGAAGCGGCCAAACAACTAAACGATATTCAAAACGAACTTGAAACACTGGGCCTGGGATTAAAGATATTTGACGGTTACCGCCCCCATAGCGTGCAGAAACAAATGTGGGAAATTTTACCGGATACCAATTACGTCGCTGATCCTGCGCGCGGATCACGGCATAATCGCGGTGCCGCCGTGGATGTGACCCTAATTGATTCCCTCGGCAATGAACTGCCAATGCCTACCGGTTTCGATGATTTTACCGCAAAGGCAGATCATACCTTTATGAAGCTGCCTGCGAACGTGTGTCTGAATCGCTGGATATTAAAAACCATCATGGAAAAACACGGATTCAAATCCATTAAAGAAGAGTGGTGGCATTACGATCTGATTGGCTGGGAAAAATATGACGTGCTCGATCTTTCATTCGATGAAATCAAAAAAAATATGAAACAGTAAAATAAAGGTGGAACAGCATTTTTAGCAATTATGCTGCTCCACTTTTAAAACTAAACTCAGAATTCGCCTTCAACGCCTAAACCGGGTTTTTCATTGAAAACGAAGCGGCCGTTTTCAACTTTAACACCGCTGAAGGGATCGTTGCTGATCAACAGATTGCCATCGAGGTCGGCCCAGTCTACATAGGGTGAAATATGGGCGGCAGCAGAAATAGCTACCGAACTTTCAATCATACAGCCGAGCATGATTTTCATATTCAACGCCTTAGCCATCTGAATCATGCGCAGCGCCTCCAGTACACCACCCGACTTCATAAGCTTGATGTTGATGCCGTCGTACGCTTCAGCCAGTTTCGGGATATCCGCGGCTGTTTTCACCGCTTCATCGGCTACAACGGGCATATCGACACGTTCCCTGAGCCAGGCGGTTTCTTTGAGCATATCCGACGGCATCGGCTGCTCGATAAATTCCACACCTTCCGATTTGAGCCACTGAATTTTTTCAAGCGCCTCTTCTTTGCTTTTCCAACCCTCGTTGGCGTCGACACGTATCGGCTTATCGGTTACGCTGCGCACCGCGGCAATTACCTCTTCATCGTTTTCTTTGCCAACCTTTACTTTAAGAATCGGATACGGTTCGGCCTCGCGCACTTTTTGCTTTATCACTTCGGTTGTATCAATACCGATGGAAAATGAAGTTACCGGGGCCTCGGCGGGATTTAATCCGAATAAACGGTATAGCGGCAGATTGAAGGCCTTGCCTACCCAATCCAGCAGGGCAATATCGACGGCTGCTTTCGCGCAGCTCTGGCCTATTATGGCAGAATCCAGCGCTTCTTTGATATTGTTGAAATGATACAGATTATGTTCCTCAAATACCGTTTTTGCGCCGTTGATTTTTTGCATGGTTAGCCCGGCATTTTCACCGTACCTTACATTCGGCGCCGCTTCACCAATACCCGTAATGCCTGCGCTTTGCAGTTTTACAAATACATTATTTTTAAAATCACTTGAATTGCGGGATATAGTCCACGTATGGGCTAATTCCAGTTTTTTGGTTTTTACTTCGATCATGACTTCTCCAGTGCCTGTCGGGGCGCTTGATTTCGTTCCGCTGCAACCGGTTAAGCTGTTGAATAACGAAAAACCCAACATACCCGAACCGGACAGGGATAAAAATTGTTTTCTGGTGAATTTCATAGGAACCTCTTAATTAAAAATACGCTTGATTTTCTTTAAACTTTTCAGGCGACGGGCGTTAAAGTTATCCGCCGACTTATCAAAGCTGTCAATATTTACAAAACTATCCTGATGGATAAAATCATATCCGCCCAGACTGATGCCGACGTGGGTAATCCGGTCTCGCCAGCCGAAAAAAAGCAGATCGCCGGGCATCACATTCGCAAATGTACTGTCATATTTAACTTCGGCGCCCAGGTGCACCTGCTGGCGGGCGTCGCGCGGTAACTGAATGCCATTGGCCCTGAATACATTTTGGGTAAACCCCGAACAATCATTCATCTTGGATGAATTGCCGCCCCATAAGTAGGGTACGCCCATCATCAATTTGGCTGTTTTAATAATATCATCCGCGCCGCCCTTTTTTGCTTTCCAGTTCTTATCGTACAGGGCAAGATCCGTGCTGTGGACATATCCGCTGCGGCCATCGGGCAATTCGACAGGATACCAGTTCCCCTGTTTCCCTGTTGTTGGTATGATATTATTAAGAACCAAATCACACACCGGTATGCTGTTTTTATCAGGTCTGCTTAAAATTACCGAATTGGTTTTTGTAACAATTACACGTTTGCCCTGCTTGTAATTTTGCAGCGCCGCCTCATCGAGGCGATGCAGCGAATATCCGGTGACCCACCCCAGATAACCGTAATGCGTTTTTACCAGATACCAGTTTCGTTTTTTTTTCAACAGGATCAACACATTTCCCATAATCGACTGATCGATAATTTCAGCAGCATTCCCGCGATCCCGGCGGAGGTGTGCAACACTGACCCTGGTTATTCCGTAAACGCTGTCACCTAATGCCGGATCAGGTAAAACCACCATTGAATCAAGCAGCTCCGCTCCCTCCAGAATTAACGGCAATGAATCGCGCAGTGTTTGGGCTGCCTCAGGCACCGTTGTTTCGCCCTTCAGCATCCAACGGTCATTGTGTTTAACTAAAGCGGCTTCAAGCAGGTTCAGACTGGCATCAGGCACGTATTTCTGTTTAACACGGGCTTTTAAAGCTTCAAATCCTGATTTAATGGCACTGTCGTTTTTAACACATGCGGCCAGCGCAATAATTATAATTAGCAGGTATATTGCATTAATCTTTTTGGTCATAGTACTTCCTTTCCGGAAACGGGTTGAATAGTTAATTTAAAAAACGAACCAACCTGTGGCAATTAAGAATTAAAATGTTATTCCGATAATACCCATCATCCGGCCGCTTTGTTCTTTATCACGACGGTATGAATAATATAAATCACCGGCGCAGTGCGTGCAGGTTTCGTCATATTCCAGATTTTCATCCAGTACACCGCGTTCCAGAATTTGGTCGCGCAGCGCACCCTGAAGATCCAGTTTATAATGACCCGGCCCGTCTGCAATGAGATATTGTTTATCAAATGAATCCGCCGTTTTCTGATCTACCTGATAACACGCCTGCCGGACACCGGGGCCGATGGCCACAAACATATTATCCGGTTTACAGCCGAAATCGGCAACCATTTTATCAATGGTTTTCCCGCAGATATTCATTTTTGTTCCGCGCCATCCCGAATGCACCAGTCCTACAACACCTTCATCGGGATCATAAACAAAAACCGGATAACAGTCGGCAGTCTGAACGGTCAGGAACAGACGCTTTTTATCGGTAATCAGGGCGTCGCATTTGGGTACGATTCCCGAACGGCGGGCAACAAAAATATGATCGGAATGCACCTGTTCCGGAAAAACCAGTTGATTGGGTTCGACGCCCAGCGTTTCATAAAAAAGGTTGCGGTTCTTCGTCACTATGAATTGGCCGTCCCCGGTGTGCATGCCCAGATTAAGTCCCTTAAACGGCGCCTTGCTAAAGCCACCCTGCCGCGTAGAAAATCCATGTAACAATTCAGGAAAGAATTCCAGTACTCTGAATTTTTTAATTTCTATTTCAGAATAATCCTTAAAATCGTTTTGCGTATCCATTTCTTTTTTAAATGATTAGTGGAACCGAGTTATGATAAATTACACCTAATTTAAAGGAAAAAGTTCTCCGTAACTATATTTTAAAATACGTTTATGTGTGTTATAATTATTTCTGCCGATTTTTACACTACGATAGATACCGCCGTAATCGTTTGCCTGTTTCAGAAGATCCCGGAATTTTGTACGACTGGCGGCGGAGGGATTGCCGTTTACCGCTGACAAAATAAAACCGAAACTATCGTATCCGATCAGATCAAATTTTTCAGGTGTTTCCTTATAACGGTTTCTGAATGTGTTCCTGAACTGGCGATAATCCCAGCTCTCTTCATCCAGATAGCCGTCCGAAATAAAAATCAGCCCGTTAACATAGTTCTTATTTTTTTTCAGCGCATCGGGATCATACCAGTCGGCATTGCCCAGAATCTGCGCCTGTATATTCGCATAGGTAAACTGAGGGGCAATAAAATTAATATCATCCTTATAGATCGGCATAAATATGCCATCGAAAGCGGTAACCGGTATATCGGCTGAATCAACTTTTACCTGATTCTCTTCCAAACGCAAGCGCTCTTCGGCCTTGTACGATTTGTACATTGAATCAATCTGAGCCAGGGTATAGGAAGAGTCGGCCTGCATCACACTATCCTGAAATGATAATTTCAAACCGATCCTTTTCAGTTTTCTGAATTGTTTGGAAAAATTCTGGTCGCCGGGGTAATACCATTGTTCGGTGAAAACCTCGCCGCCGGATTCCTCGATTTGCTCTTTGAATGCTTCGGTGATGCCGATAAAATAATCTTCAATCGGGGCAAAGGTAACCACGCGTCTGATTTGCAGGGAATCATAACCAAATTTGGCCAGATCGCCGGCCAGCACTTCCACAGGCGCCCGTAACTGGAAAAAAAATTCCGACAGGTTCGCAAGTGCAACCGTACTGGAAGTCGGGCTGATCAGGGTAATTCTTTCATAGTCGGATATCACCGCGCAGGCAGCGGCGATATCATTTTCCACCGGACCAAAGACAGCATTAATGGAAGGATCGCGGGCTATATTCTTCATCATATCCAGAGCCGTTAATAATTTTGTCTGATAATCATAGATGGCAATTTCGACCGGGATATCATGCATTTTATTGTATTCATCAACGGCAACCTGTGCGCCGTCCAGCAACGCCCGTCCGACACTTGCGTTTTGACCGCTGAGTGGCAGCAGTGCGGCAATCCGAATCGCTTTGCCTTTTTTGTCTTTCAGGTAATCATACAATTGCTGCGCCTTATCATAATAATCAGGATTGAACTTACGATCTTTCAAAATTTTTTCAAGGATTAAGACAGCGCCGGCGATGTTGTTCCGTTCATAATACCGCTCGGCCAGATAATATTGTACGATACTTTTCGCAAAACCGTCCCTGAATTCTTCGCTTAAATGTTCCAGGGACTGTATATCGAGCAGATAACGCATGGCATCACGGGCAAGGTTCAGGGCCTTGATGCTCAGGCGGGCATCGTTGTTATTACCGGCGACATAAAGCCAGGTGGTAACAGCCGTTTCGATGCGATTTAACCGGTAGTAATTTATTGCCATTAAAAAGTAAATATCATCAACGTAGGTACTGTTGGGAAAGCGGTCGATGAATGATTCGCAATCCTTTAATGATTCGCGGTAGTTGCCCCGTTTATATTTGGTTTTGGCAAGCATCAGTAAATTTGCGGTCAGCAGGCGGCTTTCAGGAAATTTTTTAATGAATGCCTCGAAAAACTGCTGCGCCCGCTCATAATTTCCCGCCAGATATATTTTTTTACTTTCCTGAAATATCTGCCACTCATTCCGGGGCGCTTCCCGGGCAAAAACAGTAATCGCTGCCGTGACTAATGTGAATAGGAGAAAATAAAACTTTTGTTTACTCATAAATAATCTGTTCCTCATTCTTTTCCGGTTGTTGCAAAAGATATTACTGTTCCGGTATTTCAGTTTTCCCTGTAATCTTTCATTTTTTACGGATACGAATCGTATTTAAAGATGCGCATGCCGGTTTTGTTTACATAATCATGATATATTTTCAAATCGCCGACTTCAGACGGATCGCTGAAGTCTACAAGACGCCGGTTAATTCGGTGAACAAAAATATCCCGGATACCTTCTCCTGTTTCCGTCGTGAGTTCCGTCTCGAATGACCATTGTGAATTCAACAGTCCGTGTTCGTCGAAAATCGAATGAAACGTTTCATTAAAATCCATCAGTTCATGGGTAACGGTTACCGCCATGCCCGATGCGCTGCCGAAGTCATCCGTCCATTCAATGGGATTTTTACAGGCAAAGGTTCTGATAACCTCCAGATAACCCCATTCATCCCCGTAATTCTCCGGTCTGACAATTGTGTAGGTGTTATTGCTTTCCAGCGTTTGGGGGGCAACGGCAAAGTGATTATGAAACCGATCGGGCAGGGCCGTTGTATCGTTGACCATAGGTACTTTAGGCTTGAGAAAAATCTCTCCGGTCCCTATTTCACTATACTCGTATAAAATCCAGCTATCGATAAATGCCACTGAGATGGACGCCTGGATATCATCACTGTGTCTGGCAAATTGTCCATCGAGATACAGGGTATCGCCCGAAGTATACGTCGAATCGAATTGCAGGGAAGCAATATCCAGAAATTCGAGAGACAGTGAATCTCCGTAATCAAAATAAGTAGCGATTGCATATACCGCTTTTTCGTGCAGGGGAAAATCAATATTGATGATCTGATCGGCAAAGTTATCATGAATGCGGCGGCACTGCGTCAGCAAAACAAATATTATCAAAAAATAAACATATCTGAAAACCTGCATTGGTCATTCCTCATACTTTTCCGACAAGTTTTTTCATCTGTTTACCCCCACCCCTTTTCCCTTCCCCAGGCGCGGGGAGGGGCCAGGGGAGGGGCTTTTTCCCGCTTTCCTAACTAATAAACGTCCTTTGTATATTTAATCATGCTTTTATGTGTTTGCTTAATCATGTGTGTTTCATAAGCATACATCTATTGCTATTCCACGGTAACGCTTTTTGCAAGATTGCGGGGCTGATCGACGTCACAACCACGCAGAACGGCGATATGATAGGCCAAAAGCTGCTGCGGAATTACCGAAAGCAGCGGCGTGAGCGCCTGCTGTGTTTCCGGGATGTAAATGACATGTTCCGCATGTTTGGCAATTGTTTCATCACCTTCATTGGCAATACAAATTACGCGGCCCCTGCGTGCTTTTACTTCCTGGATATTGCTGATTACTTTATCATAAATCGCATCATGGATGGCAATGAACACTACGGGCATATTTTTATCGATCAGAGCAATGGGTCCGTGTTTCATCTCCGCGGCCGGATAGCCCTCGGCATGAATGTAGGAAATTTCCTTTAATTTAAGCGCGCCTTCCAGGGCAACCGGAAAATTGAATCCGCGACCCAGATAAAGAAAATTACGCTGGTTGTAAAACGCTTCGGCCAGTTTACGGATTTTATCATTCTGATCGAGTATCGCCTGCACTTTTTCCGGAATTTTAAGCAGATCGTTGATAAACTGCTTGCCCTGCACCACCGACATGCTGCGCCGGCGTGCGATCATCAGCGTGATCAGAATAAGCGCGGTAACCTGCGACGTGAAAGCCTTGGTACTGGCCACACCGATCTCCGGACCGGCATGAATGTAAACGCCGGCATCCGTTTCGCGGGCAATGGTTGAACCGACCACATTGACGATACCCAGCACCATCGCGCCTTTGTGTTTACCTTCGCGCAGGGCGGCCAGGGTATCCGCCGTTTCTCCCGATTGGGATATGGCAATGATCACTTCATCATCGCCGATAATCGGATTGCGGTAACGGAATTCGGAAGCGTACTCTACTTCAACCGGAATGCGGCATAATTCCTCGATTAAATACTCGCCAATCAGCGCTGCATGCCATGATGTGCCCGAAGCAATGAAGTGGATTTTCCTGGCATGCACCAGCTGCTTTTCGGCCTCGGCCAGTCCGCCTAATTTTACCAGTCCCTCTTCACGCAGAATCCGGCCGCGCATGGCGTCCATAATCGTGGCCGGCTGCTCAAATATTTCCTTGAGCATGAAGTGTTCGTAGCCGGCTTTCTCGATGTCATCTACTTTAAAGGTAATTTTTTGCAGCTCTTTTTCGATGACTTTATTCTGTATCGTCTTTGTAATGACCCCGCGGTTCGTAATTACGGCCATTTCATCATCTTCAAGATAAAAAACATTACGCGTGTACGGTACCAGCGGCGTGACGTCGGAGGCAACAAAATATTCATCATCAGCAACACCGATAACGATAGGACTGCCCTTGCGCGCTACAAACATCTTATCCGGCTCATGGGTGGAAATTACCGCCAGTCCGTAGGTACCTTCCAGTTCGGCCAGCGCTTCCCGGAAGGCCTTTTCAAAATCCCCGTCATACAGTTCTTCGATGAGATGGGCAATGATTTCCGTATCGGTATCCGATTTAAATTTATGGCCTTTTTGCTCCAGGGCTTTTTTGAGCACACTGTAGTTTTCGATGATGCCGTTGTGAATTAACAGAATATTACCATTCGAATCGCTGTGGGGGTGGGCATTAACCTGATTGGGCTGTCCGTGGGTTGCCCAGCGGGTGTGACCAATACCCATAATACCATGGGGAGCATTTTTTTCCAGGGCGCCTTCCAGTTTATTGATTTTACCGACCTCTTTCACAACAGCAATTTTACCGTTTTGAAGTATGGCAATGCCGGCGGAATCGTATCCCCGGTATTCCAGCCGTTTGAGTCCGTTCACCAAAATCGGAACGGCGTCCTTGGTCCCAAGATATCCTACAATGCCGCACATAATTTCCTCCCTAAAATTATTCCCATTCTATGGTTGAGGGCGGTTTTGAGCTGATATCATAAACAACCCGGTTAACGCCTCTCACCTCATTGATTATCCGGTTAGATATGCTGGCCATAACCGCCGGCGGCATGGCATACCAGTCCGCCGTCATGCCGTCGGTGCTGGTTACCGCCCGCAAACCAATCACATTTTCATAGGTGCGCTGGTCGCCCATCACACCGACAGTCTGGATGGGCAGCAGCACGGCGAAGGCCTGCCATATCTGATCATAAATCCCGGCATTATGCAATTCCCCGATAAATATGGCGTCTGCTTTCTGCAGCTTGTGAATGCGCTCTTCATTGATCGATCCGAGGATGCGCACGGCCAGGCCCGGTCCCGGAAACGGATGGCGGCCGATAATGGTTGCCGGAATGCCCAATTCACGACCCACATCGCGCACTTCATCTTTGAACAGTTCGCGCAGGGGCTCGATCAGCTCAAAATCAAAATAGTCCGGCAGGCCTCCGACATTGTGATGCGATTTGATCGTCGCTGACGGCCCCTTAAAAGAAACACTTTCGATCACATCCGGGTAAAGCGTGCCCTGTGCGAGAAAATCAAAATCGCCGATTTTTTTGGCCTCCCGTTCGAAAACGCGGATAAATTCGTTCCCGATGCGTTTCCTTTTGATTTCGGGATCTATCACTTTATCAAGCTGTTTATAGAAACTTTCCTTGCTGTTGATACAGGTCAGTTTGATATTAAAATTACTCCTGAAAATTTTCTCGACTTCTTCCGCTTCATTTAAGCGCAGCAGCCCCGTATCGATGAAAATACAATGCAACTGCCCGCCAATTGCCCGGTTGAGCAGCACGGCAACCACGCTGGAATCCACGCCGCCGCTCAGGGCGCACAATACATGCTTATCGCCCACGGTCTGCCGGATACGCTGAATGCTTTCATCGATAAATAACCGCGGCGACCAGTCGCCGGAACACCGGCAAATATTAAACAGAAAATTTCTGATGATCTGTTCGCCAAAGACCGTATGGGCCACTTCCGGATGAAACTGGAGGCCGAAAATATTGCGATCGGCATGCTGGATTGCAGCGTACGGCGAATTGGCGGTTCGGGCGACACTGACGAAACCTTCGGGTAATGTTTCGATTTTATCGCCATGACTCATCCAGACCCGGCTGCTGGGATCAACTTCATTGAACAGAGGGCTTTTGGCCTTGATTTCCAGTTCCGCTAAACCGTATTCTTTATGATCGGCCTGAGCCACGGAACCTTTATTTAAATAACTGATCATCTGCAGGCCGTAACAAATGCCGAGCACCGGCACGCCCGGTTCAAAAATTTCCGTACCGACACGCGGCGCCCCGTCTTCGTAAACCGATGACGGTCCGCCCGACAGGACAATGCCTTTAATATTGCGGTTTTTTATTTTTTCAAGATCGAAATTATAGGGCTGAATTTCAGAGAATACCCCCTGCTCGCGAATCCGCCGGGCGATGAGCTGGGTGTACTGGGATCCGAAATCGAGAATTAATACCGTTTCATGTGACTGATCACTGATTAAGGTTTCAGACGCCATTGGGCTAATTCCTTAAGAAATGCATAATTGGTTAAATCGTATTGAATCGGCGTGATGGAGACTTTATTCTGCATAACAACCAAATCATCAACATCATCATCTTTATCTAAAATCATTCGCTTTCCGGTTAACCAGTAATAGGTACGGTTATTAGGGTCGATCCGTTTATCGAACGCTTCCTCAAAACGGCCACGCCCCTGGCGGGTTACCACCACGTCCTTAATCTGATCTTCGGGCATTGCCGGGACGTTTACGTTGATCAACGTGCCTTCCGGTAAACCCTTATCCAGAATTTCCGCGGCCAGCCGGGCGGCTACTTTTTTGGCATAGCCGAATTCCAGTTGCGTCCAGGAGGTCAGCGAAACAGCCATGGACGGTATGCCCATAATCGTACCTTCCGCGGCCGCGGACACGGTTCCGGAGTAAATAATATTTGTGGCCGTATTCGGACCAAGATTAATGCCGCTGACAATGATATCGGGTACTTTTTCCATGATACAGCGCACGCCGAGCTTAACGCAATCGGCAGGCGTGCCGTTCACCGCATAGCCGAAAAATCGTCCTTCCCGTTCCACTTCGATCACGCGCAGCGGATCGGACATGGTAATGGCGTGACCGACGGCGCTTTTTTCCACCAGCGGCGCCACAACCACAATATCGCCCAGGCCGTTCATTGCCTGGTACAAATGGAGAATACCCGGGGCATAGATGCCGTCGTCATTGGTAATGAGAATGGTTTTACTTGCTTTATCTGACATTTTCGGACTAATTCCTGTGCTCGAAATAAGCTAACAGATTCGATATTTTCGATTTCAATTCGTGGCGGTGGACGATAAAATCAACAAAACCGTGATCCTGCAGAAATTCCGATCGCTGGAAGCCCGGCGGCAGGTCCTGACCGATGGTTTGCTTGATGACCCGCGGACCGGCAAAGCCGATTAAGGCCCTCGGTTCGGCAATATGTACGTCGCCGAGCATGGCAAAACTGGCCGTTGTACCGCCGGTGGTCGGATTGGTCAAAATGGAAATATAGGGCAGATGCTTGCGGGCGAGCCTGGCCAGCTTGGCGCTGGTTTTAGCCATCTGCATCAGGCTGAGAATGCCTTCATGCATGCGCGCCCCGCCGGAGGAGGATATAATTAAAAGCGGCTGTTCCAGTTCCAGGGCTTTATCGATGGCCCGGGCCACTTTTTCACCGACGACCGACCCCATACTGCCGCCGAGAAAGCGGAAATCCATAATGGCGATGACAACTTCATGACCATCGATCTTACCGGTGCCGGTAACAACGGCTTCGTTCAAACCGGTTTTTTTCTGTGTCGCTTTATAGCGATCGCTGTATTTTTTAATATCCTTAAAATTAAGCGGATCGTCGGACATAATATGGGCATTGAATTCTTCAAAGCTATCTTTATCGAAAAGAATAAATTGATATACTTCATTGCCCACGCGGAAATGAAAATCACATTTAGGACAAACCCAGTATTTTTTATCCAGTTCTTTTTTATAAATGATTTCGTTGCAGCTGTCGCATTTTACCCACAAGCCGTCCGGCATTTCTTTTTTGTCAGCAGGCTTTATGGCTTCTCTTTTGCGTTTAAACCAGTCCATATTTGTCCCTCAACTTGATTGGATCATCTTGGCCATTACAATTGCATCTTCGCCGTCCCGGTAGAAGCGGGGACGGATGAATATTTTTTTAAAATTAAGCTTTTCGTACAATCTTATCGCCGGGATATTTGTCGAACGCACCTCCAGGTAACAGCTATCATGATCTTTGAATCGGTTCAGGATAAATTCCAGCAGCAGCTTACCGCAGCCCTTTCCCTGATATTCGGGAATGACGGCAAAGTTACCGATATGAACTTCCCCGGCGTAATGCCAGACGAAGGCATATCCGATAATGCGGTTGTCCTCCAGCATCAGACAGTGATCCGCGGTATCCTTTTTCAAAATTTCACTGATAATGCTGTTCAAAGACCAGGCGTCTTTAAAGATGCGTTTTTCCAGACGATACACGTTCTCCGCATCTTCAGGCCGCATAGGCCTGAACGTGATATTCATAGCACACCGGCAAAGGGCCTGATGTACATCGGTTCAATTTCATGCAGGTGATCAGCGCCCTGGCGTTTGAATTTTTCCGCGCCCAACCGGGCGATTGTTTCCGCCGAATAACCGGCTCCCGTAAAAACAATGCTGCTTTTGGCAGCGATTGAATTCAGTATTTCAGATTTTAAATCGATTTTATTATGAATAATGATCTGCGCCCGCTCCGGTAATTCGCCGGCCAGTTTGTCTTTATGCACCAGGCGATAATTTTTAATCACATTATAGCGCCGGTCAACCAATTCATACTCGGCAACGTAAACCTCATCGCGCCGGGCGTCTATTAACGTAATCACGTTTTCAGCAGAATACAAATGCTGCTGGGCCAGTACCTGATGATTCGATATACCGATAATCGGTATGTCTCTGCCGTAACATAAGCCCTGGGCATAACTCAATCCGATCCGCAGACCCGTGAATGAGCCGGGTCCCGTACTCACCGCAACCAGTTCCAGATCGGACAGGGTGTATTTTCTTTTTCCGTAATCTCCAGCCAAAAAGCGCCGGCCCGCATCGACAAATGAGGCAAGCAGTCTGGCGTGCTGCATCGGCTGTTCGCTGCGGTATCCGATCAGCGTTCTGTCTTCCTCGCAGAAGGCCACGCTGCATAAATCCGCGGATGTTTCAATCCCTAAAATCATCGGATTATTCCTGCTTCCACAATTTTATGTTGCGGCCGGAACCGGTAAATTCGATTTCAACCTTATAAAATGACGTCACCTGTTTCTCGATGAGCCGCGGCCACTCAATAAAAGTAACCGCGCCGTCGCTTAGCAGCTCTTCCCAGCCCAGATTATCCAGCTCGGCCGGATCATTGATTCTGTAAAAATCGATGTGATTAACCGGAATCGCTCCCTGGTACTGCTGGATAATGGCAAAAGAAGGGCTCGACGGCTCGTCTTCCGTTTGCCATATTTTACAGATTTCTTTAACCAGAAAGGTTTTGCCGCTGCCCAGGTCTCCCTGTAGCAGAACGACGTTATCGGGATTAAAAATTCCGGCCAGTTCCCGGGCAATGGCCCGGCTGTCGTCTATTGAATTCGACTGATAATTTTTAACTAATTTCATCAAAAGCAACTATTTAATCAAATAAAGTTTGGAAGTTAAGAGAAAATAGGTCTTAACACAAGATCAGTTGTGGAGAAACTCTCGCCATTATCAATTGAATCTAAAAGGATAAATTTTTTATTGTATTTAGGTTTCTCATTACATAAATTAGGTGTGATTCAAAATATAAGAGCTTTTTCGAAGACAAAAGAGAATCAATCACATAAAACTTACCTCAGAATTAAGAAGCGGTACTGACGAGCAAATTGCCGAACGGAATTCGTTTTTTAAGGATTTCATGAAAGCGATTTAGATATTTTCGGGAAGTCTGTCCGAATGAAATTTTGCAATATGGAGATTCGAGGATGAAAAAATTATCCGCCATCATTGTTCTTTATTTATTCATTTTTTCGATTTTAAATGCCCAGGATGACAACCTACGCCGTTCAATTGTATTAAATGGAAATAAAATTAAGGTCGAAACACGAAACCATGGTTCCTTTTCAGGTCCCGGCAATGTAGTATCAGATTTTGTATGGCATGGATTGGGCTATACTTATGAAATTAATTTTTTTATAGGCGCAGAAGTTGAGGTTCCTCCGGGCAGTCACCCGGATGTTATCGAGATTGGTGAAGGAAGTAAAAAGCGTTATATCGCTCACATCATTTCGGACGGCCTGAAAAGTATTGGCGGAGAGTATTCGCCAGACGCACAAACCCGATGGGGCTGGGCTCCCATAATTACTGCCAACTCGGGATATCCGACTTATTTAAGGCAGGATACTGATAAACTATTGCCAACGAGCTACGGTTTTGATAAAAATCTGGATGGCGTTCCTGATTTTTGGCCCGATACATGGTGGTCACAGGGGCAGGAGGATTATTTATGGCCCGGACTATGGGCGCCCGGTCGCGTAGTCACCGATCTTGAAACCCTTTACGGAATGGATGACCGTGATAATCAGGAATTCGAATATTATCCCTTCCCAGCGGATTCTTCAAGAAGAGGTTTAGGCGTCGAAGTCGAAACAAGAGTATTTCAGGTACAGGATTTTTATGAGGATATTTTATTTGCAACCTACACTTTGAACAATATCAGCGATAAAAACCTTGAAAAAATGCTTTTCGGCATATGGGGTGATCCGCATATTGGCGGATTTAATGATTACAGAGATGACCTGATCAGCGCCGATCCGGAACAGAACCTGCTATACTGCTGGGATGACGATGGTTTCAGCATTAATAACCCATCGATCATCCCCGCTCATTTTGGCATCGTGTTTATCCAAACGCCCGGAAATGATAAGGATAGTGTGGATAATGATGGTGACGGCATGACCGATGAATCTCAGCATGATGGTATTGATAATGACCACGATTGGAATCAATTAACTGATGACATTGGTAGGGATGGACTTGCGGGGACCGGCGACCCCGGTGAAGGAGATGGCAGTCCAACGCCCGGCGAACCCAACTTCGAATTCAAAGATGCGGATGAGGCTGATCAAATAGGCTTAACCAGTTTAAGCACTCCTTTGTTTTCAAATATTCAGATTAGTGATGATGAAGGAATTTGGCAGTATCTTACCCCCAATGAATTTTCCGGGAGTGATATACCGGGCGATAATGTTTTGCTGGCTGGCAGCGGCTATTTTAATCTTAAGAAAGGCCAAAAAATAAAAATAGGAATTGCATTCGTTTTCGGGAAAGACAAAAGAGAACTGTATTTAAACACAGCTAAAGCAAAAAGATTGTATGCTGCATTGATCGGCAGTCAGACCAGTATGCTTATTCCGGAAATTATTTCACCCCAAAAAAATACGATTAATGAGAACACGATTAATCTCCAATGGGATCATTCAAAATTACCGGCAAACGCAAAACTTGAACTGGCCTATAGTACGGATAACGGCAAATACTGGAAGGCCGCTGTTGATGAAATAGAAAATACGGGCAGTTTTCAATGGGAAGTTAGTAATTTACCCAACTCCGTATTTTATAAAATTCGATTAAGAGCCATACATAGTTCAGCTTATGGCATTACAACGTCCCCGGGATTTTTTACGATCAATCATTCGGGAAATGACAATGTTGCCCCCGAAGTTTTATTGGATTTGGAAGATTCAGTAATATTAAGCGGAGAAAAGACAATTACCTGGTTTGCGGGCGATGCGGATAATGATGATTTAAGTTTAAAACTAATCATTTCATCAAATGTAGTTAGCGACACAATCGAAGTTAGCGGCAATGCATATACGTTAAACTCGAAAGCATATCCAAATAACGAATATAAATTGATGCTTGTCGCCTCGGATGGATTGGAAACAGCCAACGCAGAACGAAAAATAACTATGCATAACGCATTTCCCATAGTTTCTGATAATTTGGTTAAACACAGTTCGGGTCACGCAACCGGGGCCCTGTTTGTAGAAATTGTTAATAAGAAGAAAATGAGGCGGACATTCTACAATATTTTTATAAATGACACAGCTACGGCAAATTTGAAATATTCCGTATTCGATTCCTTGAACAAAGTATTTATTATTAATGATGAGCCCCTGCCGGAATATCCGGTCTCCGGCAATACATTTGACGGACTGCGCTTATCTTTCTCCAATGATAAGTTTGAGTTTAATGAAGAATTATCCGGATGGAATGAAACCAGTAGTACAAATTTAAAAATGAAAATTTCGCGTCAATCGAATTATCAATATGATCCACATGATTATCAGATAGAGTTTTATGATGATATTGCTGATACAACGATTACCAACGTATTGGTTAATTTCAAAGTTTATGATATAATCAACGAGGAATACATGACTTTAGCGTCATCGCAATCCGATAAAACATGGATCCCGGGCGACAGCACGTATCCTATCTACATATTGAGGGGAGGTGTTTCTTACGATAACATCGTTTGGAGGATGATAACCTCATTTCCTGATTCCGGTCAACAAATATATCCGGGTGCCGGTAATATTTATTATATTAAAACAACCAAGCCGTTTTCCGGAAATGATCGATATACGATCAACACCTTGCCCTTATCCGTTTCCGGCGATAATCTACCTGTCCCGGATACGCCACGCCTATTTCAAAACTATCCCAATCCTTTCAATAATTCCACCATCATTAAATTTTGGCTGCCTGAGAAAGATTTGATAGAATTAGGAGTATTTGATATACTCGGACAAAAAATTTCGACAATTTGTAAAAAAGAGCTGGCTTCAGGGTATCACACATTTATCTGGAATGGAAAGAACCGGAACGGCGATGATGTTGCTTCAGGGTTATATTTTTATCGTTTTTATTCATCTAAAAAAACGTTAACCAAAAAATTAATTTTCATTAAATAATTAATCCATACTTAAGCTGCCTGATAAATAAAAAGGGAAGGATTTCAAATTAAATCGTTAGTACAATACACACTTTGTCAGAGGCCTGTTGCTTTGTATCTGTTTGTTTGCAGTGGTTAACTTTTAATTTACCAAAAAAAGGTGGATAATTTACCATGGAACCAATCCGATTGCTGTTCTTCTTGCTTATGTTGATTAATACCAATCTTTTTGCCGGCGTTGAGACTTTTATCATTCCTACCCTAAACTCGGAACTACCAGGAAAAAATCATTTTAACAATGAGAATATTACCGTAACCGCAAAAACAACCCTTGGATTATCGCTCGGCGGTGAACTTCGATTTCATGTAACCCGCGGAGTTCATTTGGGCACGGGTTTTACATACCAGTTTAATCGGCAGGCCCAAATTGATCTTGCAGAAGGATCATTTAAATTTATGCCTTTCTATCTTAGTCTAAGCGGTACAATTATTGAGAGTGATGAAATTAGTCCTATAATAACCGGTCATCTCGGAAATAACACATTTAGCGGTACTGAACATTACAAAGGCGATTTTGGCCTGGGTGGCGGCTTATATTACGCAATTGGCATTGATTTCAAATTATATAACCAGGTTCAGCTTTCGATCTTGTACAAATCGAACAACGGACGTGCCAGTCGACTGTTTGGAGCCACCAGCCAGTCAGTTAATGTGGAATATGCATATTTCAGTCTTTCCTTCGGTTTTCTGATCCGTATCAAAGCACTCCGGAAAAGTTAGCATTATGAATGATACCCGTTGCGAGCATCTTTAAATATATAAATCACCATAGGGCTTCAAGTAATATAATTAGCAATACAAAAAAAGAATTTTCAGGGGGGGGGACATCCGATGATTAATTTAAAAACATTTGCTTTAAGCATCCTAATAATCATTTTAATATTTCTGACCGGTTGTATGTCCGGAAAATTTTCAAAACGCCCATATGTCGGATACAGCAATACGGGTTTAAAGTTTAATCAACTGACAAAACGATATAAGAACACACCGATATATAAAAATGAAAATATTAAAAGAATTATTGCAAAATCGGAACCTATACGAAAGTTTGTCAAACTGAATAGCGCATTCCGGAACGAAAGTATTACACCTGCGGACTTTGTTGATACACAGGTGTTTGTCTCAAAAGATGGCAACCTGGAATCAATTATAATACTCAAATCGCAGGGTGGTCGTTTGGATAGCATGGTGGTTGAGGCCATCCGGCAATTTAAATTTAAATCGCTGAAATCAATGGCAGGAACAACAGGCTACTCAGTTTTTGTAAAATACTATTTCCCGGGAAATGACGACTGGCTTTTAGGTGACGCGGCGATTTACCCGATTATAAACGGCCAATCCACCGATCCCGACGCCGGGGAAAAATATGGATTTAAAGTCCATCATATCAATGAAGTTGATGAGCCTCCTGTCTTAGTCTACAAGGCAGAACCCATAATTTCTATGGATAAATATCAATATAATATCCGGGCTTATGCACTGCTGGAATTAATAATAGACGAAAGTGGGGATGTCATTGATGTCGCATTGTGGTCAGATTATAATTCTTTTACCCAACCCAGTATTGACGCCGCATGGAAATGCAAATTCAAACCGGCTAAGATAAAGGGGCGTCCTGTTAAAGTTCGGAAATTTATGACATTTAAAATCGTTAACTAATAATATTAGTCACATTATTTCCGGAGTATTCCTTGTGCAAACATACATCGCCCTGTTCAGGGGCATCAATGTCGGCGGGAAAAATATTCTGCCGATGAAGGAACTGCGCGACCTGCTTAACGGCCTGGGTCTGCAAAACGTGACCGGCTACAACCGGCGCGGGAATGTCATTTTTCAAACAGACAGAAGCGACAGTGAAAAATATAAGATTATTGGAATTTTTTTTTTACATGCACGCCAGCGAAGGATTTGCCCGCTCAAAACCGGCTATGAATGTAGAAAAACTGCCGGGCGTTACCACAACGGCCCGCAACTGGCACACCATCAATAAACTGATATCCATGGCAGAGAATATGGCCGGAGCACAAAGGATTTACTGAAGTGTTTTTTTTATCTGTTTAAAATCCCTACTCCAACCCCTCCCCCGATTCTTCGGGGGAGGGCGAAGGGGTGAGGGCTCTTTTTAATCATGCCTTTGTGTGTTTGCTAAATCATGGATGTTTTATCAGTTCAAAAGCTTATTAATCACACTGCTCATCTTTTCGACGCTGTACGGTTTGGTTACCACTTCACTGAAACCGTATTTTTTGAATTCGGCCATCACCGGATCATTAAAATAACCGCTGGAAACAATGGCCACCGCCGATGGGTCCAGTTTTAACAGTTCTTCAACCGCTTCCTTTCCGCCCATCCCGCCGGGGACGGTCAGGTCCATAATTACCGCATCGAAGGGATTCTTATGCTGACAGGCCTTCTCATATTTACTGAGCATTTCCCGCCCATCCGCGGTTAATGTGACTTCGCAGCCAATGGTGGAAAGGATCTGCGCCGCTATTTCCCGGACCAGTTGGTCATCGTCCATCACAAGTATGCGTTTTTTCTGGCTGAGTTTCTGCGGCTCTTCCTTTTGCGTTTTTTCTTCCTGAGGCACTGCTTTTGCAGCAGGCAGATAGAATGCAATGGTGGTGCCTTTACCCAGTTCGGAACGCACATTCATATAACCGGAATGTTCGCGTATAATCGAATAGGATGTCGCCAGACCCAGTCCGCTGCCCTTTTGTTTGGTAGTAAAATAGGGATCGAATATTTTGTGCAGATTTTCCCTGGCAATACCGACGCCGCTATCCTCGACGGATACTTTAACATAATCACCGGGATTAAGCAGGAGGTCTTCTCTTTGTTTTATCGTTACATTTTCACCTTTAATTACAACTATACCGCCGTCGGGCATTGCCTGCATGGAGTTGATCAGCAGATTATTCAGTACCTGGCCGATTTGGCCCTCGTCGGCACATATCCAGAAAAGATCAGCGGGCAGATCAAAGCGGCATCTGATTTTTGAACCACGCAGAACGAACTCGGCGCTGCTGTGTATCAGTTCTTCCAGTTTCATGGGTACCCTGTTTGACACACGACCTTTGGAAAGCGTCATTAACTGCTGCGTTAAATCTTCCGCTTTGAGCGAGGCACGCTCCGCCGCCGAGAGGATCTTGGAAATCCTTTCATCATCCGGCACCTGCAGGCGCAGCAGCGAAATATTGCCTAAAATAGCGGTCAGATAATTGTTGAAATCATGGGCGATGCCGCCGGCTAAAACCGCCAGCGATTCCAGCTTTTGAACTTTCAGGAGTTCTTTTTCCAGAACTTTTTTATTGGTGTTATCTTTGAAAGCGATAACGACGCCTATCGTATCGCCTGATTTATCCTGAAAAGGGGCGGCCGTGGCTTCGATGTGCCGTTCCAGCCCGTCACGCGATATTAGGATGCCATCTTCGGTCAGGATGGACTGATTACCGGATTTTAAAGCCCGGTTAACCAGATTAACCCATTTTTTCTTATTATTCTGTTTTACCAGTTTAAATATTTTGTTTACACTTTTACCGTTGATTTCTTCCTGTTTCCAGCCGGTTATTTTTTCAGCGGCACGGTTCATTAATACAACTTTTCGCTCCGCCGAAACGGTAAGCACGCCGTCTCCGATCGAACGCAGGGTGACTATCAGGCGCTCTTTTTCAGCTTCCAGTTGATGTTCGAACATCTTGCGCTCGGTAATATCGAAGCAGACGCCGTGTATGAAAGTCACTTTTCCCCGGTCATCGAGCTTCGGTGTAGCGATATCATACACCCAGCGTATTTGGCCGTCTTTGCGCCGGATACGGTACTCGCCCTTGGCGGTTTCGCCTGTGAGCAACTTTTGAATCGCCTGTTCGACAAAGCAAATATCCGCGGCATGGATCAGGCTGAGCCATAGATTTTTTTCATCTTTTAAAAATTCTTCCGCCCGGTAACCGCTGATCGCTTTTACATTTTCGGTGTAAAGCTGATATTGAAATTCAGTATTATTTATAACCTTAGCCGTCCATAAAAACGCCATCACGTTTGCAGTAACATTGTACAAACGTTCTTCACTTTCCCTGAAAGCCTGCTCTGTAATTTTATACTTCGTAATGTCGTGTTTTATTGATATGAAATGTGTCAGTCCCGCCTCAGAATCGTGCACCGGGGTCAGCGAAAGCTCCTCTACGAAAGTGCTGCCGTCCTTGCGCTTATTGACAATTTCGCCGTTCCAGGCTTTGCCGTAAAAAACGGCATCGCGAATATTTTCATACATGGAATCCGGATAGAGAAACCGCTGATATTTCCCGATGACATCCTGTTTTTGATATCCGGTCAGCTTAGTGAACGCGGTATTCACCCATTCTATTTTGCCCTGCCGGTTGGTAATCATTATGGCGCTGTTGGCCGATTCCAGGGCCACGCCCTGTAAACCAAGCCTCTGATCGGCAAAAATCATATCCTTTTCCACGTTACCCAGAAAAAAGATAAAGAAAACCACCAGCAAGCCGCTGAGTGCCAGCACAATGAGGCCAAGCACAATGAGTGACTGATGCACCTGCGCGAGTTGATGACTGACATCGTTGATAACCAGTACATATCCGACAATACGATTACCGGCATCGAAAATAGATATGAATCCACCGCGCAAATGGCGTTTATTTCCGCTGATATCAAAACCGGAACCGTTGTTCCCGATCTGTTTATTTGACAAATTATTATTGACAAGCTGCAAAACACCCGGGGCGTTGATTTCCACAACAACATAATCTTTGAACTGATCCCATTGATAATTTCTGCCCAGAAACCGCATACCCGCTTCCCAGTTGTCGCGAACCAGATATTCTTTTTTTGCAAAAACGGCTAAGTCAACATCCAGTATGTCATGAATACTCCCGGTAATAAATTCAATTTCCTTGCCCATCTCAAGCAGACCGCTGAATTTACCGTCGACGTAATAGGGTTTGACAACCCGCAGGGTAAAAAGTCCACGCAGCAGTCCTATTTCGATACCATGCGTCACCTGAAGGGTTTCAAGGGCCCGTTTTGTGGTGATTCTGGGAATGGTATCGCCAAATTGCTCAGGTCGGTGGACGCGCAGAAAATTGACCCTGTTGGTGTCGCTAAAATAAAGGTGGGTCACACCGTGCGTAGCTTTCAGAGACTCAAAGAGCGGGGCCGACCGCTCATAAAGCAGTTGCCGGTCACGGGCCCGGAATGCCTCCGCGTAGTCTTCGCCGGCGGCGATGATTTCCAGCAGCGATTTCATTTGCGCGGCGTTGCGCTTCACATGCAGTCTGAAAATCTCATTGACCGACTGGAGTGATTTATTGACACCTTCATCGATATCATTATATAAACGCCAGTAGGTGGCGCCCACATAGATTATGAATAAAAGCAATAATGAAGCAATCAGCGGTAAGAGTACCGTTTGCTTTATCCTCGGTCTATACATTAATTTGTTGATCACTCCCTATTAAAGCCGCCTGCGGCAGATGCAAGATTACAAAATATCATTTTCAGCATAATCCGGTTTGATTCAGATCACGAACAGGCCTTCAAATATCCGTGAATTAATCACAACCGGAACTGAAGCAGAATAGCTTTTTGCTTCTGCCGGCAGCAGATAACGAAATCAATTTTCAATCGGCAAAAAATTCAGGCCGGTAACCGGCCTTATCTATAATTAAAATTGTATCGGTACTTACGAATCATAATCGCTATTTTTATGCCGGGCTTTACCCAACCTGCAGCATCTGAACAATTTTATCATGACAAACATCTTTTTCAGGCTGTTTTACTGTCCAGCTTTATGACCGGCAGAATCATTTCCTCGATGGATACCCCGCCGTGCTGAAAACTATCCCGGTAATAATTCAGATACTTATTGTAATTTGTCGGATACACAAAATAGTAATCTTCCTTGGCGATGATATAGGTCGTATTTACCCCGCGCATCGGTAATTTCCATTCTCGGGGATTTTTGATGAATATGGCATTTTTCTTATCCGCTTTCAGACTGCGTCCATACTTGTATCTCAGATTGGTTGATGTTTCGCGGTCGCCGATAACTTTACTGCCGTGCAATCCCCGTACACTCCCGTGATCGGAAGTAATAAAGGTTTGTGCCTTTGAATCAGCGATTTGTTTCATTACATTGCGCAGCGGCGAATGGGCAAACCAGGAACGCGTCAGACTGCGGTAAGCGGCCTCATCCGGAACAATTTCCTTTAAAATGGGCAAATCGGAACGACTGTGGGCCAGAATATCGACAGAATTGATAACAATGGCCAGGAGTTTCGAATCGAGATAATTATGCATGTTCTTTTCCAGATTACGCATATCTTCGGTTTTCATAATTTTCACATATTTGAGGTCATTTTCCAGATTGATGCCGCTGCGTTTTAACTGTAGATCTAACAACTCTTTTTCGTAACGATTCAGACTTTCATCATCCTCATTCATTGACCAAAGCTGCGGGTACATTTTTTCGATTTCAAGCGGAAACAGTCCGCTGAACAGGGCATTGCGGGAAAATGGCGTGGCTGTGGGCAAAATGGAATAATAGTAATCCCGCTCCAGCCGGAACCAGTCATAGAAAAAAGGCTCCAGTGTCATCCATTGATCCAGACGCATACAATCGATGACGATAAAAACCACCTGTTTTCCGGCCTTCAACCGGGGAATGATTTTTGATTTTACGATATCCGTTGAAAAGACCGGCCGGCCATCTACATCTTCTGACTGAATCCACGTCGGATAATTGCGTTCCACATATTTTCCGAATTCGACATTCACTTCTTTCCGGTGATCATATAAAATCTGCCGGTAATCGCTTTGCGGCTCGCTATCCAAATCCATATCCATACGGAAAATTTTAATTGTATGATTAATCCAGTCCGAAGTATCCAGCGGATTCATCAGCGTCATGGAGAGCCGGGATAACTCACGGGCATACTGGCGGCTGCGTTGTTCGGTGATAATATTTTTGCGATCAAGAATTTTTTTACAGGCCATTAAAATCTGACTGGGATTGACCGGTTTGGTGAGATAATCATCAATCTTTCCGCCAATGGCATCCTCCAGCAGGCTTTCTTCTTCATTTTTGGTGATCATCACAACCGGCAGATTCGGTTGGATGTCTTTGATTTCACCCAGTGTTGTCAGGCCATCTTTACCTGACATCATCTCATCCAGCAGCACGATATCAAAATCAGTTTGCTGTACCCGATCAACGGCATCGCTGCCATTGGTGACCGTTACAACTTCATATCCTTTTTCCCGTAAAAAAAGCACGTGGGCTTTGAGCATTTCTATTTCATCGTCTGCCCAGAGGATTTTTTGCATTTTAATTTCCTTGTTTGATTTTTTTCACCTGAAAAATATCTCAGGTTTTTGTTACTTTATCCGTACTGAATTGTTTCAGTCAGCGGACAGAGCCATCTCCGCAGTGGCGCTGTCTCACTATTTCGTACAGGATTATGGCCGTTGAAACCGAGGCATTCAATGAATTGACTTTGCCCCATTGCGGGATATATACAGCTTGCCGGCAATGACGGGCAATATTTTTACGTACGCCCCTGCCCTCACTGCCAATGACGAGCGCCGCCGCTACGTCAAGATTCATTTCAAAAATCGGCGTTCCGCCCCGCGGCAGAGCGGCCAGGGTTGCGATACCCCGGTCATTCATCATTTCGATGATCGCCTCCAGCTGATCCGTCTGATGGATTTTGAGATGAAACATCGCCCCGGCGGAAGTTTTGGCCACCGTGGCATTCAGCTCGCAACTGCCTTTCTCCGGCAGTACGATGCAATCGACACCGCACACCTCCGCTGTTCGCATGATAGCGCCCATATTGTGCACGTCCTGAATCTGATCCAGGATAAGAAACAGCGGTTTCTTTTCGCTGTCCAGTAAGTCTTCGAATTCGCTTAGCCGGATACCGGCTTCAAACATAACCTCGGCTGCGACACCCTGATGGACCACGGCGCCGACCACTTTCTGGATATCATTTTTGCCAACGGTTTGGCTGGCGATACCTTTATCGGCGGCAATCTTTTGTATTTTCGATATCGTAGTCCCCCGCAGATTATCCGCCAGCCAGATTTTATTGACTTGCTGACCGGAGCGCAGCGCTTCAAGTACCGGCTGCCGCCCGTAGGTTTGAATCCTGTTCAGCAAAAGATTTCCTTTTTCTGTTTTGTAACGCGCAGACTTCGGATACTGTACGTTAACTTATTCCGAATTTAAAAGGGCATTTGCCGTCTCTTTTATGGTCATCCAGGCTTCATCAACATGCCGCCTGCGCACATAGGTTTGACCGATGACCAGACGCAGGGTGTAGATGCCCTTAATCCGAATATGCGTCAAAAACAATTTGCCGCTGCCGTTTAAGCGTTCCAGCAATTGCTCGTTTAGCCGGTTCAGTTCGGATAAGTCTGCCTCCGGCCTGACCATTCTGAAACAGATCAAATTTAATGAAACGGGCATGACATGCGCAAAATTTTGATCGGCGGAAATTTCCCCGGCCAGATATGCGGCAAGCGCAATATGTTCTCTGATCCGCCGCCGGATGCCGTCGACTCCGAAACTGCGAATCACAAACCACAGCTTCAGCGCCCGGAAACGCCGGCCGAGAGCAATGCCCCAGTCGCGGTAATCATTTACTTTTTTGTACGATTTTGTTTTTAAATATTCCGGTAATATTTCAAAAGTCCGGATCAGCACCGATTTATCCTTTACAAAATAGGCCGAGCAATCGAAGTTGGTGAACATCCATTTATGGGGATTGAACACGAAACTATCCACCGATTCGATGCCTTCGATCATTGACCGGTACTCCTGCAAAACGAGGGCACTGCCGGCAAACGCCGCATCGACATGCAGCCATAAATCGTATTTTTTGCATATTGCGGCGATTTCTTTTAGGGGATCGATGGCCACGGTTCCGGTCGTTCCCAGCGTAGCGACGACACACAGCGGCTGTTTGCCGTCCTTAAGATCATTTTCAATGGCTGTTTGCAGTTTTGCCGTATCCAGTCTCAACTGATCATCAACCGCAACCTTCACACAATTTTCGCTGCCGAATCCGGCAATTTTAACCGCTTTTTCAATGGACGAGTGGGTTTCGGTCGAACAGTAAACGCGCATCGTTTTTTGCTGCTGCAGTCCTTTTTCATTGATTTTAAATCCTGAATATTTTTCCCGCGCCGAGAGCAGCGCGCAAAGCGTGGCCGAAGAGGCCGTATCCTGAATGACACCGTCAAAACTTTCCGGCAGTCCGGTCATTTTTTTCAGCCAGTTCATGACCAGCTCTTCCAGCTCCGCTGCCGCCGGCGATGTATCCCATATCATGCATTGCGCGGCCAGGGTAGCCGTAAGCATCTCTGCCAGCACGGAAGGATAACTGGAATTTGCCGGAAAATAGGCAAAAAATTTGGGATGCTGCCAGTGGGTCATACCCGGAACGATAATATTTTTAAAATCTTCCATAATCTGTTCGACTGGCTGGCTTTGTTCCGGCGGTTGTTCCGGCATCTGATTGTATATTTCCCGCGTTTTGACCTGCGCCTTAACCGGATAATTCTCAATGTTTTCCAGGTAGTCGGCCATCCAGTCGACAAATTCATGGGCGTATTTACGGAACTGCCTGGTATCGATCATAGCCTGTCTCATCTTTTCGTTTTAGGTTACCGGTGAAGTATAAACAGAATTCTTTTAATAAACAATGTCAATCCGGTTTTCTGGTGATGTCTTCATCAGCCAGGCTTTCCGGGGTATCCTTTTTTGTTCACTCCGCTATTTTTCCTTAAATTCAGCGTTTTCAATTCAAAACAGAGGAATTTTAATGCAGATCGGAATTGTCGGACTACCCTACTCGGGAAAATCAACGCTTTTTTCCACGCTCATAAAACATCACGGCGGCGAAGGTGCGTCACATAAAAGCGGCGCCGAACGCGGTATCGTAAAAGTACCGGATACCCGTCTCGATCGCCTGACCGAAATTTTTAGGCCAAAAAAACAAGTCAATACGACCATCGAATATATCAAAGTACCGGGACTTGAATCGGATCATTCGGAATCGAAAGGCCTGCCGGCCCGGTTTTTATCAAATCTAAAAACAGTCGACACCCTGTTGCTGATGGTCAGGAATTTTAAAAATGAATATTATCCCCATCCGCTCGACCGCATCGACCCTGCTGCTGATATTCAGTTTATTAATTCGGAATTCCTGATCAGTGATTTGATGATCGTAGAAAACCGCATAGAGCGTCTTGAAAAAACGATTATGAAAACACAGGACGAAAAAGAAAAGCGCGAGCTGGCTCTGATGCAGCGACTCCAGGAGCAGCTTGAACAGGAAATACCGTTACGCGAGCTCACATTCAGCGAAGATGAAGCGATGATTATAAAAGGGTATCAGTTTATTACGGCCAAACCGGTTTTGTACGTACTTAATATTGCCGAAGATCAGATATCAGATGCCCCGCAACTCGAAGCGGCAGTGGCCGGACAGGTCGGCAAAAATAGTGTTGTCACCTCTCTCAGCGCAGAAATTGAAAAAGAAATTTCCGAGCTGGATGAAGATGATACGCGCGTATTTCTGGAAGAAGCCGGTATATCCGAACCGGCGCTTGATAAACTGATCCGCGCCTCCTATGAACTGCTGGGTTTAATTTCATTTTTCACCGTTGGGGATGATGAATGCCGTTCCTGGACAATCAAAGCGGGCACCAATGCCCGGAAAGCGGCCGGCGCCATTCACTCAGATTTTGAAAAAGGATTTATACGCGCCGAAGTCGTGCATTTCGACGATTTTGTCCGGCTCGGCAGCCTCAGGAAATGTCGCGATGAAGGCATTTTGCGTCTGGAAGGTAAACAATATATCGTCAAGGATGGTGATATTCTGACTATTCGGTTTAACGTTTAAATTACTTGCAGTGACTTATTTGATCTGCCGCACCACCTTGTCCGGAACATTTGGTTATCATATTCATAAAATTGCCGATTATTGCTGCGGATGCAAATGTCAAAGCAGAAATATAAATGAACATTTATGACAGAAATCTATCTTATTATTAACATTTGATTAACGAAATATTACTATAATTTTACAGGATGCAGGAGAAACTTTTTCATGGCTTCCGGTTTAAATCTTGATATATTGAAATCAGAAGACGACAGACGTGTTTATATTCTCGACACCAACGTGCTTTTGCACGATCCTTCGTCTCTGTTTCGCTTTGATGAGCATTTTGTTTTGCTGCCTCTGTTCGTTCTTGACGAGATTGACAGCAAAAAGAAAGACCCCGTGCTGGGATTCAATTCCCGGGAAATCAGCCACAAACTGGAACAACTATCACAACGCGAACGGCAGGGCGAAGAGCAAATTACCATTCCCAACGGGAAAAACGGAACGCTGCTTTTTTTATATAATTTTCTTTCAAAAAATTTCCCCACGGAGCTGGGATTAAGCTACAAGGATAATGCAATTTTAGCGCAGATTATGGGATTGCAGGAGGCATTTCCGCACCGGCGGTTTATTCTCATTACCAAAGACCGGAACCTGCGCGTTAAGAGCGCCGCCCTGAATATTCTAAATGAAGACTATCGCCACGATAAAATATCGGAGGAATATCTGGCCAGTTTTTTCAACCCGGTGAAAGAGCTGTATCTTGAAGAAGAAGAAATCAATCAGATTTTTACATCCAAAACAGCAAATAACTGGCAGACGCCCTATCGCAAGAAATGGCACCTGATGGAAAATGAAGGTGTCTCACTCTACGATCCCAACGGCCAGTTTTTCGGTATGGGCATCCGTAAAACCGACCGGCTTACTTACTTTGATTATTTTTCAACCAAAGTGCTGGACACCACGCCAAAGGTTTTGGATAAAGAGAACTATAAATTCAATTTTGAGCAGGCGGTCTGCATGCACCAGGCGCTGGATGATGAAATTAAAATCCAGATAATCATCGGCAAGGCCGGCACGGGCAAAACACACATCGCCATCGCTTCCGCATTGGAAAAGGTATTTAAAAAACGCAAGTACGACTCGATCAAACTTATCAAACCGGTTATCACAAAAAGCCGTCTCGGCGAAGATATCGGTTTTCTGCCCGGATCGGTTAAAAGAAAACTAATCCCCAAAATGCGGCCGTTCGTGGATAAACTGCGCCAGTTTACCAATGATGTCGATTCAGAGGAAAGTTACAAAAAATTAATCGACTCCGGTGTAATCGAAATTCTCAATCTGGCCGATGTTCGCGGCGCGGATTTAGCCAATGCCTTTGTCATTTTTGATGAGGCGCAGAATGCCAATCCTTTTCAGATGCGCACACTGGGTACGCGCATGGGCGAAGATTCAAAACTCATTGTTTTGGGCGATCCGACTCAAATCGACAGCGTTTATCTGGATAAATACAGCAATGCGCTCATCAATCTGTATGAAAGTGCCCTGAGCAATCCCCAGCCTTACACAGCGCAGATTTGTCTGGTGCAAATGGTCCGTTCCTACACATCCAAATGGTTCGAGGATACCATTCAGACAAATAAGTTTTAATGGATAGATGACATTTGGATTTGTGGCAATGTTGATCCGCTTCTGGTAGAAAAAGCGGCAGTCATTTTTTTAACACTTTTGCGATTAAGGATAAATATATGCCTGATATAGATGCGGTGCAGTTCAGGAATAGTCTGCTTAAATGGTACAAGGCAAACAAGCGTCAACTGCCCTGGCGTGATACCGGACACTGGTATCCGGTGTTTCTTTCCGAGTACCTCCTTCAGCAAACCCAGGTGGAACAGGCGCTGCCCTATTATGAAAAAATATTCAATCACTTTCCTGATATTTGGGCCTTAGCCCGGGCGGATGAACATGAAATCCTGTCGCTTTGGGCGGGCCTCGGATATTACAATCGCGCCCGCAATCTTTTAAAAGCGGCTAAAGTCATTGTAAAGGAATATGACGGCAATTTTCCCTCAGAGTACAAAACCGCACTTGAACTGCCGGGGATTGGGAACTATACCGCTTCGGCTATTCTGTCCATTGCATTTGACGAACCATTGCCCGTTGTCGACGGCAATGTGTTTCGGGTAATAACCAGAATATTGGCTATTTCTGATGATATCCGCCTGACGGCCACTCAAAAATCGATTCGCAGCAGATTACGCGATCTGATTTCACATAAAAAACCGGGCATCTTTAACGAGGCGCTGATGGAATTGGGGGCGACGGTCTGCAAGCCCAAAAATCCGCACTGTGCTTCCGCCTGTCCTCTTAAAAGGTATTGTCTTGCTTTTCAACAAAATGAAGTTGACCGTTATCCCTATAAATCTCCGCTACCTGAGAAAAAAAGCCTGTGTCATTATGTATTGATAATGAAGAATGAACGCCGAATTCTGATCGTTAAACGCCCGCCTTCAGGCCTGCTCGCCTCCATGTGGGAATTTCCGGTTCTTGAGGTTGACCATTTCGATCACAATCAGGATGAATTACAAAAGCTGGCCCGGTTCAATTACAACATCGAGGGAAACATCATAAAAACTGCAAAAAAAATGACCCATAACTATACACACATCAGGTTGCAATTTTTGCCCCTGATAATTTCTATTCACAAAATGCCGGAAATTATGAATAACTATGTGGACATGCGCTGGCTGCACTTTAGCGAATTGAGCCGCTATCCGGTTCATAATGCCCACAGGAAGGCTTATGCTGTTTTTCGCAATGTTTTAACCGAATGATTGAATCCGGCAAACAAGTATTTTAAAAATCGAATCCCAGCGAAAAATATCCCAGACTTTGCCCCAGACTTGTGCGTCCGTAGCTAAAATACATGGGACCGAGTAAGGTGTCAAAAGCAATATATCCGCCTAAACCGTAAAAAAAATCGTCAATAGCAAAGAGCAGTTCCGGATTTTCCCATAATCCGCCCAAATCATAACGCACGGACAGATAACTGTTTTTAATCAGAAAATTATTCTTCCACAAATCGACCGGAATCCGGAAACGGTATTCGGCGCTGCCCAGAAACAGTTGCCTGCCATACCGTTCATTTTTATTTAAACCGTAAAACTGATTCACCCCCCCTAAACGGAAATTTTCGGAAAAAGGCAATGTCCGGTCACCGATACCAAAAAATAATTTCAGGTGCCAGGTATGAAGCTGACTAAAGGTATAATAGCCTTCCAGATTCACCTGCGCTTTGGTATAAGATTCTTCATCGGCCAGAAAGAGGCTGTTTCCCGACTCCCACGACCAGTAGTTATAAATACCTTCGGTCGGAAAGGCAATCCGGTCGCGTTTATCGGTAATGGCCCGCAGTGTAAACGTGCGCAGATCAGCGGTTTCACGAAATTTAAAATCACCGTAAGCGCCTTCGTCTTCAACCTGTTCCAATCGAATCTCCGCGGTAAGCTGACCGATACGGCGCAACTGCTGTCCGATCTGAAATGAGAAACCGAGGCGTTCTTCACGGTAATTGTTAAAGGAAAAATCGGCACGGTCGATGGGATTTACTTCCCAGTTATAATACCCTTGCAGGGAATAAGTAAGATAAGTCGTGAATATGCGGTCATCTCTTATTTTCACTCCGATATGTCCGTCTCTCGTACCAAAACGGTTTAGGATCGATGTCTTTATACCCATACCAAATGTATTTTCATAGCCCAATTCAATATAGGCCTGCGCCCGGCGATCCGTATCGAATTTACCGCCAAGCTGCAACAGCTCCGGAGATTTTTCCTGCACTTTGACAAATAATTTATTACTGCCGTTATCTTCAATAAGATTGACACTGACCCGTTCAAAGAGCTGGGTAGTATACACATTTCTGACCGCCTGCTGAATCCGTTTCCAGTTGAATACGCGTCCCTCTATGCCTCTGAAATCCCGTAAAATCACATAGTCCTTAGTTAGTGAATTACCCTGCACGACGATCTCGTGCACCCATCCTTCATCAATATAAATGTGCAGGGTATGTATTTCGTGATCCCATTCCAGATTTTCAATCCGCATCAGCGAGTAACCATTCTGCCGGTATAGTTCCACAATGTTTTCCAGATCCCGGCGCAGGCGATTGATGTTAAGCCGGCCGCCGGCTTTTGTTATCATCAGTTTTTTTAATTCGTTCCGCGATATATTAATATTCCCGCTGATCTGCATCCTTTCGATCTGCGGAAAAGGTTCCACAAGATAATCAACACTATAACTGGCGCGGCTGCTGTCAATAACCAGTTTCACTTCTTGAAATTCACCACAATCGACAAACAAGTCGAGATCGTGTAGCAGCGCCCTTTTTGAGACCAACTGACCGGACTTTACCCGGCGACGATTATATACGGACAGGGGCAACATGGGCAAGTTTTCATAATGAACCTCATGCACCCGATACTTTTCCTGATCGGCAGAATTATTTTGATGAAGCAGTTTTTCGATCGCCGGTATTTTTTTTTCCGCAGCCTGTTTCCCTATTTGAACCAGTTGATCAACCTTGCGGAAGTCGGTATTGCTTATTTCATCAATTTCAGGTTGAATGAGTACATCGGCATTTTTTCTTTGGGTTTCCAGAGAAAGTTCGCCCATAATGGTTGTTGCCTGATCGACAATTTCCCAGGGCGCCTGTATTTCGCCTTCATTACGCAGGTAAGAAGTGATATCCACGGCAATGACGATATCCATACCCAGATTTTTTGCCACATCCACCGGTAGATTGGATTTCAGTCCGCCATCGACCAAAAGCATGCTGTCCCGCGGCACCGGTGAAAAAAGCAGTGGAATAGCCAGCGAAGCATTGATTGCTTCGGCCAGATTGCCTTCGGACAAAACAATTTGTTTTCCGCTGACAAGATCGGTGCAAACCGGGCGGAACGGAATTTTTAAATTATCAAAATTATTGCGGGCCTGAATGCGGGCTTTTAAGAACAGATCGGATAATTTGGTCAGGACACGCTGACCCGGCGAATAAGCCGAAGGGATATAGGGCGTTAATCCTTCGAAACGGATGGGCACCAGATAGCGATCCTGTTCACTCTTTCTGCCAAAATACAGCGATATCCGTTGCGTCTCGTCTTTATAAATATCTTCCCATTCAATATTTTTAATGACCCCGGTTATTTGATCGGTACTGTAACCGGAAGCATATAATCCCCCGATCACACTGCCGATGCTGGTGCCTACAATCAGATCGACGGGAATCTGGTATTCTTCCAGCGTACGCAACACGCCGATATGGGCAACACCGCGTGCGCCGCCTCCGCTGAACACCAAACCTATTTTCGGTCGTTCCGGTACTTTATAATCAGGAATTGCTGCGATTTCATTATTGCGGAAGACAATTTTCCTGGTGAAACTTTCGCCGGCGCCGCCCAAACTTACGACCGTCAAAACCGGAATTATTATTTTGATGAATAATCTAAATCTGCTTTTCATAATGCCGAATTTATCAAACAGCGCCTAATTTTACAACCATTGAAATTTAAAAAATGATCGGATTGACGGAATAATGAATTAGCAGATTGCCGGGCATAAAACTTTGCACGAAACGTTTTCCGGCAAGAGGCCGGAATTTCCTTGTATCCTGTTTATTTCCAAAGCTAAAATTTTTTTGATCAGTCTTCACTCTGGATTAAACCGGCAATCGCTTTCCTGTCTAATTTCGGCGTAGCCCCGCTTTTGCCGGCCACAAATGCGCCGAGCGCATTGGCATAGTTCAATATTTCGTGATTCGTATTTTCATCCAGAATTCCAATCAGTAATCCTGCCAGAAAAGCATCGCCGGAGCCCACCGTATCCTTCACTTCGACGCGATAGCCACTGTGTTCATTCCACTCTTCACGATGCAGCAGCGCTGCCCCCTGCCCGCCGCGGGTAATGCAAACCGTATCGCAGGAAAATTTCCGGCACAGGGCGCGGCAGGCCGATTCCGGTTCGGCGGGCAAGTCAAACCAGTCGCATAATCTCTTCAGCTCGCCATCATTCAGCTTTACAATTTTTGACTTTTTGAGGGTTTCTTCAACAATTTGCTTATCATCATAGGGGGGACGCAGGTTGATATCAAACACACCTGTTGCATCCTGGCTCAAAGTTTTGCGGATTGTACGGCGGGAAACCTCATGCCGCTGCCCCAGACTGCCGTAAATGGCCACGCCGGCGCTTCTTGCCGCATCCATGTTCTTATCATCCGCAGAGATAAAATCCCAGGCCACGGGATAAACAATATCATAGCCCGGATTGTCGACCGCTTCCAGATTCACATTTACGATACCGGTGGGATGTTCATTGTCGGTTTGGATGAGTTCGGTGGACATATTTTTCATATTTAAACGCCGCAGCACCTGATTGCCCAGTTCATCATCACCGATGCGGCTGATCATTTTGACCGGTTTACCCAGCATGTGCAGATGACAGGCAACGTTAAACGGGGCGCCGCCAAGGAAAAGACCTTCCGGCATGGAATCCCATAAAACTTCACCGATACAAATAATTTCAGGCTTATCCATAATCAATACCTTTTTATTAAAGCAAATCTGCTTATTTTTTTTAAATTTCTCTTAAAATAACGACAGGCATGATTTAACTCAAATCGATTATCCGTATCGTGGTAAATCTTTTTTATGTATTGCACAATTTCAGTAAAGTCAGTAAAACTG
>CAYXRA010000006.1:31085-56074 GCA_964467525.1 uncultured Calditrichaceae bacterium | reverse complement strand
TGGTTACCGGTCACCGCAACCCGAAGGCTGTTATTCGGTAAATTGAATAATTCGTCTTTCTCGCCTATCAAATCCATTGAAAGTCCCACGGCAAAATTTACCGGCAAATCCCATGGCTCGGTTTTTAGGCGCGCTTCAACACCGTCATTTAGTGTGTTTCCCGGATTTAAATCGTATTCGCGTATCAAATCGCGTCCATCCAGTTGCATACGTCCGCCAAAATTGGTAAAGCTCATACCCAGCTTTAGACCATAATAGGGCATATCGAGTTGACTGCCAATATCAAAAGCAAATGTACTGGCTGTTTCGTTGTAAATTTCCTGATAAATGTACTTTCCGGTGACACCGAGCCTGAAAAAATTGGTCAGCCGCGCACCATACGAAACGCCGATGGCCAGATCACTGGCCTCATAAAATTCTCCGGTTCCATGGGGCTGTTCGATGGTGGTTACTTCGATCGGATCCATGTTCAGCACGATGGCATGCGCGCCGACCGCGCTCGAGGCATTGATCGGCAAAACGAATGCAAAATACTGATGTGAAATATCGGCAAACCATTCGCTATGCACGGCCGCCAGCGTTGGGCCCTTAACCTTCGTTATTCCGGCCGGATTCCAGTACAGGCTGTAAGCATCATCGATTCCGGCGGTCACCGCGCCGGCCTGCCCCATAGCCCTGGCGCCGATCCCTATTTTCAGAAACTGAGCCGCTGTCGTGCCGCTTTTATCCCCGTTATCTTCCGCATAAATCGCATGCACACCAATAGCGGTAATAAACAATGCCGTTATGATAAGAATGTAATTTTTCATGTATAACCTCTGATTCAATTTTCCCGGATTCATTGCCCGCCTTTTAACGGATGATGGAAAACTTACCCAAATGTTTATCACCCTGGGGCGTTTTTATAACATACACATAAACACCGTATGCCAGGGCCTGATTGTTCTGATTGGTTAAATTCCACACCGCATCACCGCTGTAATCGGTGTGATCTTTAGTCCAAACCTTTTCACCGTTGATGGTGTAAACACTGATCTCACAAACCGGAGGCAGAAACATGAAGCGGATCTGATGCACATTCTGCAACTCTTCCCATTGGGCGCCAACGATGTAGGGGTTCGGCACGACGCGCACCTCGCTTAAATCCACCAGGTCAGGATCAAAACTATTCATTATAAATGAGAATGAAAAAACATCATCGGCCTGCAGGCTACGGTACGATTTAATTTTAATCACATCACCGGGTTGCGGGGGCACTTTAAGGCTGTCTGTAGACGCATTGCTGATTAGCAAAATATATGGGAAATCAGCAGGGAACTCAGCCTGCAAGGGATCACCGGCCTGAGGATTCGGATAAGGGGCATTAACAATAAAAATATTTTCACCTTCATCCCATTGACCGTTGTTGTTATTATCCTGTATCTCAAAGCATATTTTTTGCCCGATACCGGGAGTCACATTCCATACTTCAATATTCGTCTCGAAGGTTGCGGTTGAAGTACCGGATGGTCCCCAGCTATATCCCCAATCGCCGTCTTCGACAAAGCGCACTTCATAATCGTACGTGCGTGTAACCGGATCGGATGTATTATAAGGATTGATACCTACAAACCAGGAACCGGAGCTATCTATATTGGCCTGTCCCTGCACATTGCGCCCGTATCCATCCGTAACCGCTTTTACGCCACCCAGCTTCTGCTCAGAAGCAACACTGACCTGAAAGCCGTCGATTACCGGGTTATCGTCGAAGTTGAGCGGCAGATTGCCGGCCAAAAGTTGATTATCCGTTGCATTGAAGATATCAAAGCTTACAGCAGGAGAGCCGTTAAAACGCAGTTCATAATCGTCTTCGGTCAATATATCTTCATCAATTACGCGAACGGATGTTTCGCCTTTGCCATTTCCCTGAAGATGATACAGCGAATCCAGCCGTGCCGGTACTTTGCCGCTGAAATCAGGCTCCGGGGTTACGGTTATAAAATTGCGGTCGGCAATTGTTGTCCCACGCGCGGATTCAAGTGAATAAATAATTGAATCGCCTTTATCATAAGCAACAATGGTGTATGAGTATGTAATTCCATTTTTAACACTTTCGTCCACGTAGGTGTGACGAAGGCCCGTGTTGTCTCCGAGATAGGTGAAGGGATTTCTGGCATCCACGCCGGAAATGTCATTATCCAGATCAAATTGCACCAGCGGCACATAACCAACCAGATTGCCCTGTACATCTTCAATTTCTTTACCCCAGGTCTGACCATTGTCTTCGCTGCGGTAGATACGGTAGCCTTCAAAATCCACATCATTTGTAAAGGGATCGGGCGTGGTTTCCGACCGCGCATCCCAGTAAAGAGTGACCCTTCCGTCCCCCTTTGTTACAGATAGACCAGGGGCAGGTGGCGCAGAAGGGCCGACAAAATTGAAATCGAACATTTTTTGCGCCTGATCCATCTGGCGGTAAAAATCCGCGTCATCTTCTCCAACGGCCACAACCACCGTCGATTTTACCATCTCACCGGGTTCCATACTGAACGGTCCGGAAGCCACGATAAAGACCAGGTCCTGCGGTTCCACGGTATACAATAAATCAACATCATCAATGTTTTTATTGCTTCCATGAAAATAACGGGACGAAAACGAAGCAATGTCTGCATCATCGGGATTACTGGAAATGATCGGCCACAGGATATTGTCATCCGTTGGGCCGGCATCCTGATAGTAATGAAAACTGGTTACGCCAACATCCTTGGGCGTTTCCAGGATCCCGATGCCGAATGAAAAATCCTCGGTGACGCCGTTGCGGTTGGGCCGGGTTGCCCCGCCGATATCGCCATCGATATCGCGCTGCAGAATGATGTCCGGAATATTCGGATCGGTAAACGTGGCATCGGGCAAAATTAATATTTCTTCTCCATAATCACTGCAATCGGGATCCATGTAAAATCCCACGTAACAGCTATCCAGAGTCTGCCCGCTTTCATTATGAATAAAAAATTCATAAAACTGAAACTTATCTGCGTAAGGACGTCCATAGCAGTAGGCCATCATTTCCACGCGCAGGCCAATAGGATTCCCCTGTTGGTTGTTCGAGTCATCGAAAACTGCATATACATCGCGGTCCGAGGCAAATTCACCCTCAACCTCGTCGCCTGTTGCGGCATTGCGCCTGAAATATCCGGGCCAGAAAGCGACGCCATTTTCATCCACCGGCCAGGTTGCCGGCAAATCACCGGAGGCCAGGTAGGGCGTCGTCGGATTATCCGGCGGATACATAATCGGCGTATGCGGATTAGGATCGAAGGCCGGATTATAATGGGTCAGGCCGTAGGAGCCATCCCTGGCAATCCAGTCTTCGTTATCATTATCGGTCCAGCCATCGATCACATTTCCGTTATTATTATTCATCGTATTATTTGGCAGTGCAAAAAAGATTGAAAAATCATCTGATAAGCCGGTATAATTTTTACGCGGATAGCGAAAATCATAAAAATACTGTGTGGGCGCATTCCCCACATCTTCGTAGCGGGTATCGGTTATTTGCCCGTAATTCATGGTCAGGTTCTGTAATTGCCCTTTATCCATAACACCGATGGCCTCATCCGCATATCCTGTTACTTTTCGCAATTGATTAGTATCCCGGCCGTTTTTTTGTACATCATCGATCTCATTTTGCTCATCGGGTTCGTTGTTGCCTGCGGTTATGGGCAGCCAAAAGACTAAAGTTAAAACAATTATGCGATAATACAATTTCATAAAACACTCTCCCGCGCTTTAATAGCGAATAATGACTCCGAGCCGGATGGTTCTGCGGATATCCACATTTTCCGGGTTACCCTGCCGGTCTTTCGTATAATTGGAAGTTGGCCCCTGATCCCATGGATCGCCGGTTGCCGTCCAGACCCTTAGTACATTGATGTGGTCGAACGCGTTTTCCACGCGCAAGTAAGTATCCCACCGCACTGGTCCGATATGAATGATTTTACTCAGGCGGATATCTAGTTGATTGGTCCAGGGTTTACGCGCGGAATTCTTCTCAGGCAAGACGGTTGCTTCGGGATCGCGCGAAGATGGTGTGTAAGGCAATCCGGAAGCGGCCGTAAATAAAAAGTTAGCCGAAAAATGCTGCAAGGGAAACAAACCTTTGACTGATGGACCGAATTCAGCCGGAAAACTGAAACCGAGATTCAGATTCAGACTGTGCCGGCGGTCGAAATCCAGGAAAAAATTACGGTTCGGTTTTAGATGCGCGCTTTCTTCACGATAGTTTGAGTAGCCTTCGGTCGGATCCGATTCATTGCCCTTGGCGATCATAAAAGTATAATTCAGGGCGCCCATAAAATAGTTGCTGTAGCGCTTATCTAAAGTGACATCCACACCCTGAACGCGGCCGTAATCGGCATTAATGAAAATCGTATAATCGCGTCCCGAAAAATAGTAGAAACTGGAAATCAGGTTATCAATATCTTTATAATAAGCGGTGACATCCAGCGAGTAATCGTTGCCCAGTTGCTGCTTAAAACCGGCCTCAAACGAAACGGTTTCTTCCGGTTCCAGGCCGGCATTGCCGACCAGGGCGTCGTTGGCCAGGATATCGCTTAATTCACTGTTTCTGTATAAATCATAATAGCGCGGAATCTGAAAGAAGTGACCGTATGCAAAATGAAAAACGGTTGTTTCGGTAATCGGGTGCGCCAATCCGATGCGCGGACTTAATTTATATTTTCCCGGGGTTTTTTTCTGATCCACGGTAGAAATCGAACTCTGACCCTGATCGTCGGTAACGGTTAGCAGAATATTAGCCGGATCCGGGTAATAATGGGCCTGAGCATTGAAATAATCAAAACGAAGACCAAGATTCATGACCAGGAATTTCAGTTCAATCTTGTCCTGCAGATAGAGGGCCCATTCATAAGGTTTTTGATTAAAAAACTCGATACGCGAGCGCGGCGGCATCCCGACACGATGACGGAAAATATCATGAATTCGGTATTCAATACCGACCTTAACCTGATTATAGCGGTTTACCTGACTGGTCACATCGGCGTCCAGATCCCAGGTGGTAGACTCTGTCCGGTACCAGTAGCGGTCGTCGCCATTGCGAAAGTTACCCTCTGCACCCTGGTAATAACCGCGGGTTAAATAATCGCTCGATATCAGTCCTCCGGTATTGGGATCGGTAATCACCGTGCGTTCGTCAATACCCCTGCGCTGAAAGTTATAAACACGAGAGAAGGTTACATCATAGAAGGTGGTATTACTCAGGGTGTGTGTCATCTTCAGAGATAAGCGGTTTTTAAAGTCAGCCCAAAGCGGATAACTGCCTTCGTTGATGCTTTCGAAATACTGCCAGTATTTATACTGATGATCATACAATTGATACCATCGATTCGACCAATCATAGTTTAACTGAAGTTTTAGATTATCAAGCGGCCGATAGCTTAATTTAGATGATAAAACCCGTTCCAGGTTGAATCCGTACGGCAGGTAACTGTCTTCGTTACGGAAGGTACCGGATACAAAAAAACCGGCCTTCCGGATGTATGGCAGCGGTCCCGACAAACTTCCGTTAAATTTTCCCAATACATCGATCACTGTGCGTTTATTTGAGAATTTACTGTCAATAACGCTGATATGTTCGTAAGCCGATTGTCCATTTTCAAGCCTGGCCACATCTTTATATTTTTCCTGCTCTTCAGCGCTGAGGCCGCTAACTCCGTCTGTTTCCAGCAACCAGTCTTTTTGATGGTATGGCGACTCGTTGAGCATCGGGGATTCATATTGAAATTTAAACTTATATTGCGGGCTGCCTTCCTTGGTTACAATGTTGATCACACCGGATAGGGCATTGCCATATTCGGCATTGAAAGTGCCTGATATGACTTCCATTTCCTGGATGGCCTCCACATCCACATTACCGCCCAGGCTGTTGTCGAACGGGTCGCGGACATAAGTGCCGTCGACCAGGTAGGCCACTTCGCCGAGCCGACCGCCGCGGATATGGATATTTCCATTAGCATCCGTGACAACACCGGCCTGCAAGGCTAAAACATCATTAATAGTTGCAACCGGTAAAATATCGGTAATCATGCTGCCATCAACCACGGCCCGTTTAGAGGTGACATCTCTGCGGATGATCGGGCGCTCTGCCACGACGGTGATGGTTTCCTGCAGATCCATAACAGCCTCATTCATCTGCAAATTGATTTCAGTCGTCTGATCAACTGTTACATGTACATCCGTTACCTGGGTGACATGATAGCCAATAAAAGTAGCTTTAAGAACATACTTCCCTGGCGGGACATTATTGATCATAAAATAACCATCCGTGCCGCTGGCAGCCCCCATGGCCATACCCTCGATCTCAATATTAACGCCGGCCAGCGGTTCTCCGGAGCTTTTATCGGAAACAACGCCGACGATTTTGCCGGTAACGCCGGCCAGTGCGATACCGGCCCATAATAAGATCATTAAAATAAGGATTACATTTTTTTGCAACACAATGAACCTCCGGATCGGAAGATAACGATATTAAAGGGGACCTGCCGGATGCATCGACAGGTCCCGAAATTTTAGATCATCCCGGATTTATCGCATCAATACCATTTTACGGGTTAAATTTATATTTTCGCCCTTTAAATTGTAAAAATAGATACCGCTCGCGACCCTTACGCCTTTGTCGCTGGTGGCATCCCATGTCGCTGAAAAGATTCCGGCCGGAAAATTTTCATCATAGAGCGTGCGCACCTTTTTGCCCATAACATCATAAACCGCAACCTCATAAATACCAGCTTGGGGCACGGTAAAATAAAATGTTGTGGATGGATTAAACGGATTGGGATAATTGGCACTTAATTGATAATCCTGAACCGGCATATTTTTAATATCTTCTATCGCGGTTTCAAGTAAATCGATTCTGCCGTAAACCACGGCGCCGGAGTCGGTATCACCTTCGTCAAAAAACGGCTTTGCTGCTTCACGCCACAACACATCCACGCCATCGGGGCCTATTCTTGGCGCCAGGGTTACGTATCCGCCGTCATAATTTTCACGGTTCAGGCGCACCGGTTCAGTCCATGATACGCCGCGATCAGCGGAGGTAACATAACCAATATCTTCAAGACCATAAAGGGTATCCGCTAAGTTGTCCATGCGGAAAACCATATACATGTTATCATTCCCGTCGATCCCCAGAAAAGGTTTATACGATTCATATATTGGCGAAACCACGGTATCTGCTGATTCCGGCCAGCTTGCTTCGTCCCAGCCTTTTTTCTTGAGCAAGGTTACGCTCGGACCGAATGAACGGTAAACCATATAGATATTAGATTCACTGTCAAGGGCAACGGTACCATACATGGAATTTGCAGAATCGGCTACATCGATCGTAAAATCTTCGTCCGACCAGCCCGAGCCATCGAAATAACTGAAAAACATCTCACGATCCGGATGGCCGTCCGGCTCTTCATGCCAGGCAGCGACCATTTTTCCTCCGGGACCAGCAGCTAAAAACGGGCGACCGGAGGTCGTGCTGCTGCCTCCGATAATACCATCGGCTGAGGAAAGCGTATCCGGGGGAGAACTCCAGGTGGCACCCTGATCGGTACTGTGAATGGACAAGACCCATTCGCTGCCATCGGGTTCGGCATCGGTATTCCATGCGATAAACACCGTACCGTCACTGCTAACATTTACCGACGCTTCTTCATTCTCCAGATCATTGCCGGTCAGATTCACCGGCGTGGTCCATGTGCTTCCGTCAAATTTCGAAAAATAAACGGCATAATCCTGGTCGCTGGTTTCGCGCTGCTGCCAGACCGCGTAAATATTCCCGTTATCATCGGCGGCAACGCCTGCTTTTAATGCCGCATCGCCGGCACTGGAAATGGGTGCGGCAGACCAGATCATGAATGCGTCGTCGTACACCGACGTCTGAACCTGATCATCGGCGGACGTCCAGACCGTCACTAAATCACCATCGCTGTTGCGCGCAATGTGACTTGTGTGATTATAATACAACATCGAGGTCGTTTCAACATCATCGACGACGACCATCGGACTTTCCTGTGCGTAAGCAAGGCCAAAAATAAATGCCAGGCTTAACACCAATAACACCGTAACTCTGTGCATAAAATCCTCCTTAAAAGATTAATGGATAAAACGTTTTGTATTTACACTGTAAATTACAAATGTATTTCAATATTCATTCATCCTCTGATTGTTTATTATTAATCCGGAAAGTTACAGAGTTGAGAGCAACTTTAATACCAGTTCCGAAATGATGGAAAATAACGGGAAGCCTTTTCATTTCGGCGCCAGCAAATGTGAAACAGATTTCACAAATTTGGGATTAATGTGAATAATGTTTCACATAAAAGTATGTTCGCATCTGGATCAGGATTCTTTAATTTCATAGCGTTTGATCTTTTTGCTGACGCCTTCCCTTGATTCACCCACCTGCTGTGCCACTTTGCTGATGTTGCCGGCCTGCTGCCGGAAATAATGCTCGAGGTAACTTTTTTCAAAACGTTCGATCAACTGTTGACGGGCTTCTTTCAGGGGCAAACTTAACAATTGATTAAAAAGGTCTTCCTGCACATTTTTATCGGGCAGGCGGTTATAATTTAAATCCTGTTCCTGAACCGTATCTGACGGACAAATCACAAACAAGCTTTCAATGAAGTTTTTGAGTTGCCGGATGTTGCCGGGCCAGTCATAGGATTCCATTTTATTCAATACAGCAGATGGAAATTCCAGTGTCCGGCCTTTTATTTTTTCGAATTTTTTGCGGTAATAAGCAACAATCGGTGCGATATCGCGGCGTCTTTCACGCAGCGGCGGTATACGGATATTGATCACGTTCAGACGGTAGTAAAGGTCTTCGCGGAAACGCTCCTGCTCCACCATTTGGTCCAGGTTTTTATTGGTAGCGGCAACGATGCGTACATCGGAAGTAATCGGGCTTTCGCCGCCCACACGGACAAAGGTTTTCTCCTGCAGGAAGCGCAGCAGTTTTACCTGTAACTCCAGTGGGAAATCACCAATCTCATCGAGAAATACCGTTCCGCCATGCGCGGTCTCGAAAAAACCGATATGTTTCTGTACGGCATTGGTAAACGCACCTTTTTCATGCCCGAACAACTGGCTCTCCAACAGCGTAGCGGGCATACTGGCTACATCCACGACTACAAATTTTTGCCTTTTACGCAGTTTACTGGCATTATGAATGGCGCGCGCTACCAATTCTTTGCCGGTTCCGCTTTCTCCGGTAATCAGTACGGTTGAATCGTTGTCTTTACCGATGCGGGCGATCAGGTTAAGAATTTCGTTGGTTGCTTCGCTTTCACCGATTAACGGATCGCTTTCCGGAAAATCAAGATATTTATTTTGCAGATTCCCTACCTTTTCGGTGAGGCGAATATTGGCCAGCCATAAGCGTTTTGTTTCGAGCATTTTTTCGATTTTAATTTGAATTTCTTCTTTCGAAAAGTCCTTGGTCACATAGTCGTCAGCGCCGGCTTTCATGGCCTCAACCGCGCTGCTCACCGATCCGTAGGCCGTAATCATCAATACGGGCGACAGCGGGTGTTTTTGTTTACTACAACGGACCAGCTTTAAACCGTCTTCGGCTGCGGGCAGATGCAAGTCACAGATCATGAGATCAAATTCATGCTGCTCAATCAGTTTCTTAGCCTGGATATAGCCTTCGGCTTCAAAGATTTCATCATTTCTGGATTTCAGAATAAAATACAGACCTTTCCGTGCAGTGCGCTCGTCATCGACGATCAGAATTTTACTCATAATTTCCTTTGCTGTTTAGCATGGGTAAAACGATAGTGAAGGCGCTGCCTTTGTTTACTTCACTGATAACTTCAATATATCCGCCATGATTACGAATTATATTATGCGTTATCGTCAGCCCTAGTCCCCGCCCGCTTCCGCGGGTTGAATAAAACATGTCAAAAATATGGGCAAGTTTTTCATTTGATATTCCGGAACCTTCATCTTTAATGCAAATTTCCAGCCAAACCTTATTCCCTTTAAAATTAATATCCACTGGTTTGGCAAATGCGCTGGCTTCAAGGGCGTTTTTAATAATATTTTCAATTGCATAGGTTAATTGTTCACGGTCGCCTTTTATATAGAGATCTTCGGATGCCGTATTTAATAAACGAACCGGCGCTGCGCCTCTTTTCAAAGGATCCGTGATGCCGGTAAGCCAGCCCCGCACGTTGATCTCATCATGCATCAAATCACGGTTTGTAATAAATTCAAAGGATTGCAGCAGTTGTTTTTTGAGATTCCGGACGCCGTTTTTGAGCTCTACAACATATTCATATTTTGGGTCGCTTTCGGGCATCTCACTGCACAACATTTCAATAATCATTCGCAAACCGTCAATCGGATTTTTAAGGTTGTGAATCATACCGCCGGCGAAGGTTCCAATCGCCGCGATTTTTTCCTGCTCGCTTAAATTTTGCATAATACGACTATTATCCAGCGCGATGGCAAGCTGCAGAAATAAATAGCGGACAGCTTCCCAATATGCCGTCTGTCCGCTCCTTTGATCGGAATCGGGGCGCAGAATAACGAGGCCTAAAAACGTACGTTTTCGAACAAGACTGAATACCTCCGTATTATCGGAGGCCAGGGGATGGCCGGCCAGCATCCATTGACATTCTTCTCTGGTTAGCAGACGGATCTCATCGGATACAGAAAGGATGCGGTCTCTTGGTACTTTTATCCGTTCCGGCGCACGCAGCGTATCCGTTCCGCCGGACGTTGTTTTAAGCAGGTAGTTACCATGCGGATGATAAAGATAATAAACCAATTGGTTATAGGGCCTGATAATCTTCAGCGTATCGCTTACAATGCGCAGTGCATTTTCGTTATGCGGCGCCCGCGACAGTTGAAGTCCGGCCTGGTTCACCTTTTCCTGCCGGTAGCGCTGTAAATACTCTCTTATCCGTAAGGGTTCGTTTACGGCAAAGAGCAAACCCAATGCAAATCCAATAATCGCGAACGGCAGGAAATGATAAATCTTACCGCTGTCGCGCAGAAAGAAGGTAAGCGCAATATACAACGGGATAACCAGCAGAACATAAAACATAGTATGCGACGTGCGCCACTCGTAACGTTTTTCGATAAAACGAACGCTACTGAAAATGATTATAATAAAGATGATGAACTTAATCAGTTCCCAAACCATTTTGGGAATATGCAGTATCTGCAATATGCGTCTCGAGGCGAAGCGCAGTACCCGCATTGCCGGGCTGGCGTCTGAAATTTTGATAACCCCGTCCTGAGCGGAAATTTGATACAACCAGCGTTCCTCTCCGTTCAGAAAACGAATCCTGACATCAAATAACTGACTATCCGGAACCGCGAAGCGGGTCAGAATTTGATTCTGCGAGAACAGACCGTGACTCGGGATAATTTCTTTAAAAGCCTGTAAATGGGCATCGCTGTGTGATGTGCCGCTCTTCCAGATCCAGATTTTCGCACCCAGAGCCTCACGGGTGTTGTCGGTCCCGCTGAGTTGCAGATGGATCAGCGCTTTTTTTTCAGATTGATTTTGCAGCAGCGATGACCAGTATTCCGCATTGCCGACGATCAGATCCGGCGTCCCGTCAGCGTCAACGTCTGCGCATACCGCACCCGAATTATACCCGCTTAAATAGCCCGACTTTGAATAAATCTGTTCTGCCGAGCGCTCTTCAAAATACTGATTTTGCTGATTAATGAACAGGAAATCATCTCCGTAGCGGGCAACGAAAACATCATTATAACCATCCCCATTGAAATCAGCGATTACCGCATTTGTGCTCCGGCCCTCACGGACAATGCGCCATTCATCGGCTTTGTTTATATATTGACCGCGTTCCTTATCATAAAGAAACAGCGCGTCGCTGCCTTCTTCGCTGCACAAATACATATCGGTGAAACCGTCGTTGTTAATATCACCCGCCGAAACGGAGTTCACAAAGCCATGCACGGCGCCGGCAAACCAGTTTTTGATTGATAAATCGAATTCGCCGGCGCCGGAATTGATGAGCACCAGCGGATCGCGATGTTGAAAAACCGCAACAATATCCTGATCATGGTCGTGATCCAAATCGAATGCCAGAACGCAGCGTATGCCGGTAGTAGGCAGTTTGGCAGTCTCAATCGTATTACGCCGGAAACGATTATATTTCATATTCTGAAAAACGACTACGCCCTGCTTCTCATCCGCAAATAAGAGGTCCGGATAGCCGTCTGCGTTAAAATCGGCCAGCGCCCCATCAATGATCTCCAGATTGTCCGGTATTCCGGTTTGTTCGGTCTCATCAGTAAAAACCGCCTTCCCGTTATTTAAAAAATAACGCGAGGTTTTACGCTTACCGGCGAGAAACAAATCCGTGTCGCCGTCGCGATCAAAATCGGCGGCCAGCGAACCAAATTCGTATTTCTGCTTCCCGACACGCGATTCAATATTGCCTCCGGTACCGGATTCAATCACCATGTCCCTGAAATACCCGTGTCCGTTGTTGATCAGCAGATGATTCAAACTACGATAGCAGGTGAGATACAAATCTATAAAATGGTCATTATTAAAATCAGCGGCGGTTATCCCATGTACATCATCGATACGGTCCATCAGATAATTGCTGCCCAGATGAACCTGGTCGGCGAATAAAAAATTGTGCCCCTCCGCGTCATGCCGGGTTTGCCCGGAAAAGTGCAAAATGGCGCCCCGCGCGCCTAAAGCGAAGCCTTCTGTGGGACTGAGCATTTCCAGGTCGTGCAGGTCGACTTTTGGATCGAATGGAAAAATATCCCAGAAGACGCCGTTATATTGTAAAATAACGCCGTTGGTTCCCACGGCAAATCCGTAATCGGAGGCCAGCATATCCACAGCCCACAGATTTTCGGTTGTTTCGGCAATTTCCTGCTCGATGTGACCGTTTTTATAGTGCAAAATAATTCCATTATAACCAACAAACCATCCTTCGTCTGGTGAGATAAAATCCATATCTCGCAATACGACATCGATATCATGTTCAATTTTTTTCCAGTCCCGGACGCCGCCCATCAGCATAGCGCCGCGGTTCCCGCAAATTGCCGCTTTCCTGGCATCAATCCATTTGACTTCCCGGAAATCAAGACTTACAGGCAGGTTGAGCGGTTTCCAGCCAACGCCATCGAATGCATAGCCGCCGCCGTCTCCCACTGCAAATCCCTGCCCGGAAGGGAGAAAATCCAGCGCCCGTATTTTTAGCGGCAGATTTTTCAATCGCAGTAATTTATGTTCAAGATCCAGAGAAAATAAATGATATTCGCGCCGCTCGGCATTATTTACCGCAAGCCATGCTTTATCTGAATCGGGAACCCGGATCGTGTAAATATCTCCCGGATCATCACTCATCGTCCAGATACTATCGGCTTTCACACGGCTGTTTTGCAGCAGCGTCGAAAGCGAATCCCAAATCGTCCATGAACTGCCGTCGTATTTCAGGATCAGACCATCATAAGAGACGGCATAACCCTCGTTTTCGGAAAGCATATCCAGACGCGCCAGATTTTGCCTGGTAGGGGACGGCATAAAGTTCCAGTTTTGCGCGTGTGACAGCCCGACCGGGATCGTAAGAACCGATATGAACAGAATGTTGTATATTATTTTTTTTATCATATAACAGTTACCGTGTTTGTTTTTGCCGCCGCCACCGCAGCCATCTTTCTTGTAATATACAAATTTTTTACGGAAAGCGGAAAAGCAGACCTTTTGCCGGTTACTGCGGCCCGCCGAAGTCCCGCCGGGCGTGTTGTTCCCGTTGCCGGGGATATGTGTTATGCTAAAGTCGTTAAACTTTCTAAAGAAAACCATTCCATTCGATTTGTCCGATTTATAAGCGATTGGCGGTTTCCGTTTTTCCTTCAATCATCCCTTGAATCTATAAATCAATTATTTTTATATTGCCCTTGAAGAAGTCAGCCGTTTTATCAAACAGGGATTTTTCAATGATTGCCTTTTATCTGATGATGTTTGCCCTGCCCGCCGGGATCATCCTGCTCACCTTCATTCTGGCCTGTTATATGAAGGAGAAAAAAATCCATGAATGAAGGACTTGTTTCATCCCCGGTTGATGTGAACATCTACAGCGTCGCCGCTTTTGTCGCCTACCTGCTGGTGATTACCGGCATCGGTTTTTATGCATCGAAATTTTCATCGACCGGTATCGGCGAGTTTTTTATCGGCGGGCGGAAGATGAACCGCTTTGTGGTGGCCCTTTCCGCCGTGGTTTCGGGACGCAGCTCCTGGCTGCTTTTAGGGGTCACCGGCATGGCTTACAAAATGGGACCTTCGGCGGTATGGGCGGTAACCGGTTACATCGTAGTGGAGCTGTTTCTGTTTCTTTTCTATGCCAAACGCATCCGCCTGTTCAGCGAACATTACGACTGCATCACCCTGCCCGATTTTTTCGCGGAACGTTTCGGCGACCGCGATGGCTCGCTGCGCGGAACGCTGGTGCTGATTATCCTGGTATTTATGGTCAGCTATGTATCGGCGCAGTTTGTCGGCGGCGGCAAGGCCTTTGCTTCGAGCTTTAACCTGGAACCGACTAGCGGGATTTTAATTACCGCCGGCATTGTATTGATTTACACCATTGTTGGCGGATTTCTCGCCGTCAGTCTGACCGACATGATTCAGGCCATTTTCATGATTCTGGCGCTGATTATTTTACCGGTGATTGCCATCAGCGATGCCGGCGGATTACAGGCTGTGCTCGGTCAACTGCAGGCTATGGATATTAAATTTGTCGATCCCTTTGCCCTTTCCATCGGCGCCGGGATTGGTTTTTTGGGGATCGGTCTCGGTTCGCCGGGCAATCCGCACATCATTGCCCGTTACATGTCCATTGACGATCCCAAACAATTGCGATATACCGCAGTCGTCGGCACCACCTGGAATGTGCTGATGGCCTGGGGGGCATTGTTTATCGGACTGGTTGGCCGTGTTTTTTTTCCAGCCGTTGATATGCTGCCCGCGGCCGATACGGAAAATTTGTATCCCATGCTGGCCCAGGAACATCTGCATCCCATTCTATTTGGTATCGTCGTCGCATCTATTTTTGCAGCGATCATGTCCACCGCGGACTCGCAACTTTTAGTAGCCGCCTCCGGTCTGGTGCGTGATATTTATGAAAAAGTAATCCGCAAAGGACAGAGCATCCCGCAAAAGAAACTGGTTTTATACAGCCGTCTGGCCGTTCTGCTGCTGGTCGCCGCGGCATTGATACTGGGTATTTTAGCACAGCAACTCGTATTCTGGCTGGTGCTGTTTGCCTGGGCCGGACTGGGCGCTTCGCTGGGACCGACATCGATACTGGCGCTCTACTGGAAACGCACCTCCCGCGCCGCTATTTTCGGCGGATTGATTACCGGGACGCTGGTAACTATTTTCTGGTATAATATCCCGTCCCTGAAATCCGGTTTGTATGAATTGGTCCCTGCTTTTATTCTGAGTCTGATCGTGACTTATCTGATCAGTTTATTTACAAAACCGCCGGACCATGCCAGGCAGGTTTTCGATATTATGGAGGAAAAGAACACCAACCGGAACGGAAATGATAATGGACACAACAAAGATTAAAGCCAAACTTACCGATACGAAGGTTATAAAAAAATCGACCCAATTGTATGAAAAATACCAGCGCTTTATTCCGGCGCTGTCTTTTCTGGCCGGATTTACCTGGGACAGCCTGACTTTAACCCGCATCGATCTGCTTATTGATAACGTTATTTTAATGATCTATATTATACTGGCCGGCGTTTGCATTATCCTGTTTAATCTGATCGGGGATAACGTTTTAAAGAGACCGGAATTTCTTGTCAATAACAAAGAATGGCTGCCTGTCGGATTGCAGTTTTTCTTTGGCGGACTTTTCAGCAGTTACGTGGTTTTCTATTTTCAGAGTGCAACCCTGTCCAAAAACTGGCTGTTCATATTCCTGCTTATGGCGCTTCTGATTGGTAATGAGTTTTTTAAGGATCGTTACAGAAATTTGAACTTGCTTTTTATTCTCTATTTCCTCGCGTCCTTCTCCTTTTTCACCTTTTTCTTTCCGGTGATCACAAAGATGATGAATGTCTATATTTTCATTTTAAGCGGCCTGGTGAGCGTCGCTTTTATAACAGGCATTTTGTATTTTCTCTATCGTAAATCGGCGACCATTGCCCGCAGCCAGTTCAAAAAATTAACCATAATCATCAGTGCGATTTTTGTATTGCTAAATGTTTTCTATTACCTGAACTGGATTCCGCCGGTGCCACTGTCGCTGAAGCATGGCGGCATCTATCATCATGTCAGCCGCAGCGGTAATGCCTATAAGCTTGTTCAGGAAAAAGGAAGATGGTACGAAATTTTTAAAAGTTACGATGATGAATTTCATTACAGCAAAAATGACACGGTCTTTTGCTTCGTCGCCGTTTTTGCCCCAACCAGGCTCGATAAAAAGATCTATCATCACTGGCAGCATTACAATAACAACCGCGAAGAATGGCAAACAACCGACCGCCTCGACTATCGCATTGTCGGCGGCAGGGACGGCGGCTATCGTGGTTATACCTATAAGAAAAATATTCAGCTTGGTGACTGGCGGGTTGAGGTGAAAACCGAGGAAGATCAGTTATTGGGCCGCATCAATTTTGAGATTATCATGGATGGTAAGACGTATAAGAAGGTAGAGAAGTTTTATAAATAAAGCATTTTATTGTTGCATCCTTTCAGGATTCCGGGAGTGCGGGGGAATCGGATACCCGGGGTTGCCGCTGACGCTTACCCCGGGCTACTCATGTTTAACCGCTACGCGGTATCAGAAAGAGTCTCACTCCCATGCCGCATGGCGCCACTTTGTGTAGTTTTCCTCTCTATCACGCCGCAGCGTGACAGAGAAGGAGAAAATTTATGCCTGTGGTTAGTACGGGTTACTGATATTCAACCGCTTCGAGTAAATTTTTTGTTTGCATCCAATTGAAACGTATAAATGTTTATCAACAGGAAAATCAATTCACGTAGCTGAAAAATAAGCTTCCCTTTGAACATACAAGAGGGTTATGGGATGTCACTTGCACTGCCTGACGCCGGCCATCTTCCCCGTTCCGTCCTCCATATATTCTTGAAAAATAATAACCCCTGTATTAATATGTTCTAAACACACAACGTATGGGAAATTTATGAAACCAATTTATCTCGATTATAACGCCACAACGCCCATCGATCCGCGGGTGGGCGAGGCGATGCTGCCTTTTATCAATCAGCATTTCGGCAATCCGTCCAGCAGTCATGTCTTCGGTGTTACCGCCAAAATAGCGGTGGAAAAAGCACGCAGTCAAGTTGCCGACCTGCTGCACTGTAACGTGGAAGAGATCATTTTCACCAGCGGCGGCTCGGAATCGAATAATTATGCCATCAAAGGTGTCGCTTACGCCTATCGTGAAAAAGGCAATCACATTATTACCTCGCAGATTGAGCATCCGGCGGTGACGGAGGTCTGCCGCTTTCTGGAACATAAGGGCTTCAGCGTGACTTATCTGCCCGTTGATGCACAGGGCCTGATCGATCCGGCAGATGTGGAAGCGGCCATTTCGCCGCAAACCATTTTGATCACCATCATGCATGCCAACAACGAGGTAGGCACGGTACAGCCGGTTCGGGAAATAGCGGCAATCGCCCGCAAGCACGAAATCATCATGCACAGCGACTGCGCGCAGTCCATCGGAAAGATTCCCGTATCCGTCGATGAACTGAATGTGGATTTGCTCAGCATAGCCGGTCATAAATTGTACGCGCCCAAGGGCGTCGGCGCCCTGTATATACGCAGCGGCATCCGCCTTGAAAAACAGATGCACGGCGCTGATCACGAAATGAACTTGCGCGCCGGCACCGAAAATGTCATGGAAATGGTCGGACTGGGCGCGGCCTGCGCGCTGATCGATCAGAATCCTGAAAAAACGGAATCGTTCTTAAAAGTTAGACGTGATCAGTTAGAAAATGCCTTGCTTGAAAAATTCGACTTTGCCCGCCGCAACGGCCATCCTGTAAAACGGCTGCCAAATACATCAAGCATCTGTTTTAAAGGACTGGAGGCCAACACCATCGTTTCCGAGCTCAGTGAACGTGTGGCCGTCTCAGCCGGGGCCGCCTGTCACAGCGATACCGTCGATGTCTCTGCCGTGCTGGAGGCGATGGGCGTCCCGGTTGAATATGCCATGGGTACGATCCGTTTTTCGGTGGGACGCTTTACCACAAAAGAAGAAATAGACAATGCGCTGACGGAGATCATAAAAGTTGTTGAAAAATTACAGCCGTCCGCGGCGCCTGTTTATTTTGATGCAGACAGGGAAGCAATTAAACTGACCCGTTACACCCATGGTCTGGGTTGCGCCTGTAAGCTGCGTCCCCAGTTACTGGAAAGTGTGTTGCGCCAGATACCACTGCCCGCCGACAAAAATATCCTTGTGGGCGTCGATACCGCCGATGACGCCGCGGTGTACAAGATCGATGACAACACGGCTGTAGTGCAGACGGTCGATTTCTTCACGCCCATCGTCGATGATCCCTATCAGTTTGGCGTGATTGCCGCGGTCAATTCGCTCAGTGATATTTACGCCATGGGCGCCAGACCGTTATTTGCCCTCAACGTTGTCGGATTTCCCAGCAATCGTCTGCCGATGTCGGTTTTGGAAGACATCCTCAAAGGAGCGCAGTCGGTGGCGGAAACGGCCGGCATTTCTATCATCGGCGGCCATACGGTTGATGACACCGAACCCAAATACGGACTGGCCGTGACCGGCATTGTCCATCCCAAAAAAATCGTACACAACAAAGGGGCCCGGCCTGGCGATGTCTTAATTCTGACCAAGCCGCTGGGTACCGGCATTTTGTCGACTGCGCTCAAGCAGGGCATGCTCGACGACCGGCAAAAGACGCTGCTGACCGAAACCATGGCCGCGCTTAACCGCGATGCGGCCGAAGCGATGCAGGAAATCGGCGTGAATGCCTGCACAGATATAACCGGTTTCGGACTGATCGGGCACTTGATGGAAATGATGAACGGCTCGGACACATCTGCAGAGCTGATTCTGGAAAAAATTCCATTTTTACCGGATGTGCAAAAGTTGGCCGTGGCCGGCATTTTGCCCGGCGGCAGCGTGGATAACTTTACATTCACAAAACCGTTTGTTGAATATGACCAATCTATTTCCCTTATAAAAATGCAGGTTTTAAACGACGCCCAGACATCCGGCGGTCTGCTGATCTCGGTAAATGAAAACCGGGCGCCGGCACTGCTGCAATTATTAGAAAAAAAAGGCGTGAAAGATGCAGTAGTCATCGGCCTGGTGCTCGAAAAGAAAGACTCAAAAATTTATATAAAATCCTGAAAATGCAGAGGTCGGCATACTGCATTTTTATTGCAGGGAAAGCGATTGACCTGAAACAAAATGTTTTTTTGCTAATTATTCGGCTTTTGCGCTGCCTGCTCTCTGCTTTCCAAAACTCGCAGCCGCTCGAATCCAAGCGCCACGATAATGCCGGTAACGCCGAAAGCAAACCACAGCAGCCGCGGACCAAACTGATCGTAAATAATAGCGCCAAGCGAAGGACCGATCACAAAAGACAGGGCAAAGGTGAAGGAAAACATGCCCATGTATTTGCCGCGATTGGCGTCGCCGGCACGATTAGCCACAAAACCGCCCATCAGGGGAAATACCAGTATTTCGCCAAGCGTCCAGATGATCACGGTGATGAAACCAAATGAAAATCCGCTGCCCAATGGCAAGATCGCAAATCCGAAAAATAACAAAAAAGCGCCGATTGCTGTAATGCGCAAGGTGTTGAACTTTTGTATGTGATGCACCAGGGGCATCTCCAGCAGGGCGACCATCACGGCGTTGACGGCCAGCAGCAGTCCGATCTGATCTTCAATGAGGCGGTATACGGTTCTCAGGAAAAGCGGCCAGGTATTAAAGACCTGAGTAAACAAAATGCCGGTCATTAAGAGCAATCCCATGGCAGAGATAAAAATGCTGTCGCGCCAGGGTGATCGGATAATCACATTGCTCTCCGGTGCGGAAACCGTTTTTATGCGCTGCTTTCTGAGCAGCACGAACCAAAATACAATCGCCGCCACGATACAGGTTAATCCGTCCACCCAGAAAATATAGGTATAGCTGATCACTGCCAAAAAGCCGCCGACCGCCGGACCGATGGTCATGCCCAGATTAATCGCCAGCCGGTTGAGGGCAAATCCTTTGGCGCGCATCTGCGGCGGGCAAACTTCGGCGAATGCCGTGGCATTGGCCGGACGGAACGATTCATTCAGCAGCGCCGCAACAAACAGACTGATCATAATAACGATCAACTGTTCAGCGTAGGCCAGACTAATGTAAACGAGACCCCCCAGAACCAGACTCAGAAACTGAACGCGCGCCGCGCCCCAGCGATCGGTCAGCCAGCCGCCGAGGAGCGCACCCCCAAGCGAGCCTGCGCCGTAAACACTGACCATCTGTCCGGCTAACTGCACCGTAAAATCCAGTTGAGTGGTTAAATACAGGGTCAGGAAAAACAGAATCATCGTGCCGCTGCGGTTTACGAATACAACCAGCGATAAAAGCCAGGCTTCTCTGGGCAGACCGGAGTAGCTCAGCCGGTAATGACGGAATAATCGGGCAATCAAATGGATTTCCTATAATACAAATTTATTGAAATAGCAGGGAGGATTTAAACACCCTGCCGATGGCGACAAAAATTAACTGATTAACCATATTAATTCCAGAAAATATTATTGTTGTCCAACCCGGAATGGCGGACAGCGATGACAGTGCGGGAATTCATTATCAGTTTCCGGCGATTTGAAATTCAAAACCGATAACCGTAATTTGCGGAACGGATAAAGAAAGGACACACACATTATGCGCGTTTGGGCTGTATCGGATATTCATGTGGATTTTCCGGATAATGAACGCTGGATATTCAATTTATCGGCGCTGGATTACAGAGATGATATTCTGCTCCTGGCCGGCGATGTTTGTCATCGCTTTGAACATTTACAGGAAACGCTTTTGCATCTGGATAAAAAATTCCGGTTTGTTTTTTTTACGCCCGGTAACCACGATTTATGGATCCGTGAAGAAAATTTTGACGACTCGCTGGCTAAACTGAAAGCGATTCTGAACTTCTGCGAGGCATCCGGAATCGCCGCCGCGGCGAAAGATTTCGATCGCTTGCGCATTGTGCCATTACTTTCCTGGTACAGTCAGCCTGCCGAAGGAGATGACAGCTTATACTGGCCCAAGCCGGGAGAGGACGCCAGCAACCGCATGTGGAGTGATAATTATTTCATTAAATGGCCGAATTCGGATCAGGTGGAAAAAGCCAGTCAATCTTTGGCCGACATGAATCAGTTACCGGATCCGCCTGCTGAAAAGGCCATGATTATCTCCATGAGTCATTTTATTCCGCGCAAGGAAATGATGTTCAGCGAATATCCGCCGCGCATCGATCCGGAAAGAATCAGAAAATACGATCGTAATCCCCAGTTTAATTTCAGCCGCGTGGCCGGGTCGACGATTATCGAAGATCAGATACGGCGCATCGGTTCGAAAATGCATATTTACGGTCATCAGCACATTAACCGCGACCGAACCATTGATGGCGTACGCTATATTGCCCACTGCCTCGGCTATCCCAACGAACGCAAACGCGGACTCGTTTGGGGAATCGAACAGGGATTAAAGTTAATCTGGGCCACAAATACAGATTTAAATTCAAACTAATATCTGAAATTTCCTTACTGCGGAAAAACGGATGCCAATTTAGAGGGAGAGGGAAACATGAAAAATGTAATAATCTTTACACTTTTGGTATTTCTGTCAATTATGTTCGTGCCCGGCGAGGCGAAAGTCATTGAGGTTAATTTTACGGATTACTACCAATTGAAATACAATGCCGCCGGTCCGCTGCTTACCGGGGTTGATCAGAAACACAATCGCATTATTGTCCCGCACACCAATGCTGCGATGCTTTCGGTGATCGATGGCCGCACGCATCAGGTGGAAAACATTCCGCTCGGGGGACGGGCAGTCCAGCATTTGAAGGATGAATCCCTGTACATCGAACAGCGGAGTGGCAGGGTGTATCTGATCGGTGATCACTGCCTGCATGTGATTGATGTTGAGCGCAAAACAGCGCAAACCTTCCCAACAAAAAAGCAGTACGAAATGGTCGCCGTCGATCCGCACAATGGAAATGCTTTTCTGGTTGGCCGGGAAAGCCGGGAAATAGCCGTTATACAACCGAAAGCCGGATCGGTGGATTATATCGGCTGGGCGGAAAAAGAGGAAGTGCTGACTAATTTAAATCAAACCCCGCCGCCGGCGATAAGAAAGGTTGTTTTCGATGCCGGACTTAAACAGGTAATAGCACTGGACGGTTACACATCGACGCTGTATCTGTTTGATCCGCAGAGCAGGGATTTAATCAAAAAACGCCAATTGAATCTGGAACCGGGCGCCCGCTGGCATTTTGCCGGGTATAATCAGAAAATACACGCGCTGTTTGTAGTCGTGGAAAATACCCGAAGACAAGTCATTCAGGCGGCAAAGATTGATGTGGTTAACGGGGAAGATATCATTGCCGCATTGCCGGGTTTTACGGAGGGCGTCGGGATCAACTATAACAGCAGCCGCGATGAAGTGTACATTCCTTACGACAATCATCCCTCTGTTCATGTGGTCGATTTCAAAAATGCGGGCAGCGTAGCAGAGATCAAACTGCCTCTTTATGGCAATGACGCCACGGCCATCGATCCCGAAGCAGGCCTGCTCTATATTGCCTGCTGGGCTTACGGTGAGGTTGAAATTGTCGATCTGAAAACCAGAGAATTCATTGACCGTATTTCCGGCCTGGGTATTCTGCCCCATACCTTTAATATGTCGTTTAATGGGAATAATAAAAATCTCTACATTCCCATCGGCGCCACGGCGGTAAACGGCACCTTCGGCTCGGCCGTTACGGCAATTGATGTGCATACAAAAGTCAGGGAAAAAATATACAGCGGCTGGCCGCCGGTCGATTTAATTCAGTTGCCCGGCAGTGATGCGTTTCTGGTCTTCAATGCCGAGGATGCCTTTGCCGTGGTGCAACCTGACGGTAGTTATGAGATGCGGCAATTGCCGTACGACTATCCGCATCAGGCCGTGTACACCGAAGAAAATAATATCTATCTGTCTTACGGACCCCATCAGTCCTACTGGCCTAATGTTTATATCTGGGGCGCTAAAAACGGAATCATGCAAATCGATGCCCGCACCTTAAAAATAACCGACCGGCGCATCCCGCGGTTGGCCCAGCAGATTGCAACAGATTCGGCCGGGGCGCTCTATTGCCTGCAAAATAGCTGGGGCAATGAGAAGCAGTTTGTTACTGTTCTCGCTGATCCGGTGCGCGAATTCGACGCCCGTAAGCGGATTGTACTCAATGATAAGGTAAACCGCGAAACCATTCAAAGAATATTGGAATATGATAAACAAAATCACTGGCTGTACCTGGTCAAATGCGGCGAACTAGATGATGAAAACGGTCTGCTTCAGATTATTGATTTGGAAACCGGGAAACTGATTGACAGTGTGTTTGTCGGTCTGACGCCGACGGACTTGGTCTTTGACGATCGGGAAATTGTCATCTCAAACTTTGATTCGAACACGCTTACCATTGTGGATAAAGTCGATTTTTCCACAGAAGTGCCGGAAACCGGCAATAAACCGCTGAAGATCATTAAGCGAGGCAATACAATTTTTACGATCAACCATTTGGATAATACGCTGACGATGTCCGAGGCCGGCGAGGTACAGGTTTATGACATTCCTTTTCCCGGTAGACCGGATAATCTAAAAATGGTCAACGAACGCATCATCCTGACCAGCCACAGCAGCGATATGCTGCATATTTATACCTTTGATCCACGGCGGGACCGGTTTTTGCTGTTGCATAAAAAGGCTTATCCTTACGGCGAGACTACGTTTGACACTAATAACAATTCTTTTTATCTGCGCGGACAGTTCGGTGATACCATTTACGAATTAAACCGGATTAAGTCAGACGAAAATGGCCGGCTGTGGATTACGGATTTTTTATCAGGCTCCTTATTCATTATAGACAATTAACCTGAGCACATGTTTTTTGGGCTTGTCATCATGAATACCGCAAAGCGGTTAAACATCAATAGCCCGGGGTAAGCGCCAGCGCAACCCCGGGCAGCGAATTCACCCAATCATCCGGGAATCCTGAAAGGATTCAATAAAAAATTGTCGTAAAAGCATTAATAATTTACTTTTTTGACAGGAAACTAAATATACTAAAAAATGAAAAATCAATCAGGTTATCAAAAAACAAATGGAGTACATATTATGAAAATTGAAAAAAGCAAATCTGTTGGATTAATCATAGATGTCCAGGATCGTCTGATGCCCCATATGCACGGACATGAAACGCTGGATAAAAACATCGTTAAACTGATTGAAGGATTAAAAATTCTGAATGTCCCGGTGCTGGTGTCTCAACAATATACCAAAGGACTCGGCCCGACAATTGACAGCGTTGCCGAACGGCTCGGCGAATTTCAGCCGGTCGAAAAAACAGAATTTAGTTGCTGCGGCAATGAAGATTTCGTGAATGAACTGCGTAAAATGGCCGATGCGAAATTTGTGATTAGTTGCGGTATTGAATCACACGTCTGCGTGCAGCAAACCGTCATCGGCCTGCTCAGCCGGAATCCCGCCTACATACCGGTTGTTGTCGAAGATTGCATTGGTTCACGAAGTCCGGATGACAAGCGGGTGGCCGTGGAACGGATGCGCCGGGAGGGCGCCATCATTACAACGCTCGAATCGGTTTTGTTCGAGTTGCTGGAAAAGGCCGGCGGCGAAGTCTTCAAAAAAATATCACGAATTGT
>CAYXRA010000006.1:0-30985 GCA_964467525.1 uncultured Calditrichaceae bacterium | reverse complement strand
CTGAAACATCTGGCCGATCAGGGTGTCCAATACACCTTTTCACATGAACTGGCTTTAATGGCCAACAACCATTCGGCACAGGTGCGCCGCGATTTGATGCAAATTGGCTATAATGGCAGCCCCAAAAAAGGCTACTTCGTTGATGATTTGATAACCCATATCCGCGGTGTCCTGGAAAAAGGAGGCAGAAAAAAAATTGTGCTGGCGGGGATTGGCAATCTGGGACGCGCATTTCTGTCCTATTTCAGTTACCGGCAGCCCGGACTGGATATCGTGGCGGCCTTTGATACGGATGAATCCAAAATTAATCGCGTCATCGCCGGTTGCCGGACTTATCATATCAATGAACTGGAGAGGCAGATTTCGGAATTGGGTGCAACTATCGGCATCATCACTGTACCGGCACAGGAAGCCCAATCCATTGCGGAACGTCTGGTCGATGGCGGTATTAAAGCAATTTTAAATTTTGCACCAGTACCGATTAAGGTGCCGGAGCATATTTATCGCGGAAGACTCGATATAACAATGGAACTGGAAAAACTGTCTTTTCTGACAAGCAATATCACATAATCAGGAGTGTGTTACGATGAACAATCTTGTTGAAAATATATTGACCAATTACCCGGAAGCTAAAAGGGAAAACCTGATACCGATTTTGCAGGATATACAGGAGACTGAAGGCTATCTGTCCAAACAGGCATTGGTGCGGATTGGCCGCTACCTCAATTTACCAACCAGTAAAATTTACGGGGTGGCAACATTTTACAATCAGTTCCGCTTTCAGCCGGTTGGTAAATACCATATCCAGGTTTGCCGCGGCACCGCCTGTCACGTGAAAGGCTCCGCCTCCGTGCTTAAAGCCCTGGAGCAGGAACTGAAGATCAAATCCGGTCAAACGAGCCGGGACGGCCTGTTTAGTATAGAGGTTGTGGCCTGTATCGGCGCCTGCGGACTGGCGCCGGTTATCAGTATCAATGGTGAGTTTTTTGCCGCGGTGGACTCGGCCAAAATCAGAAAGCTGATCAAGGAATTCAAAAATCGCGAAAAAAAGTCATAACACGGGATAAAGATAATGGATAAATATAAAGTTGAACATGATCTGCTCGGCCTTTTGACTTACGATTATGTTTGTGCCGAACAGCAAAAGTTAAGCCCTAAATTGGAAGCAAAGCTGCCCTATTTTCGTCATCAAAAAATTCGCAGGCCGGTTTTTTACATCGGCGCCGGAACCTGCGGGATGGGCGCAGGCGCAGGCAAAACGATTGAAGCATTGAAAAACTGGCTTAGTGCAAATAAAGTGGAAGCGGATGTCATCGATGTGGGTTGTATCGGAATCTGTTCCGATGAGCCGCTGGTCGATGTACAGCTGCCGGACAAGAGCCGGCTGGTATTTCGGCAGGTTACGGCGGATAAAATTGTGGAAATAGCGGAGTCGGTTTTGAATGGGCAGGTTCCCATCGAACATGTTTTTGGTCAGCAGCGGGATGATCAGAATCAATCCTGGGAAAATATTCCCTATCTGGATGACCATCCCTTCTTAGCTCAGCAAACACGCTGGGTGCTGAAAAACTGCGGTATCATCGATCCGGGAAGTATTGAGGAATACATCGCCCGCGGCGGTTATCAGGGATTTGCCAAGGCGCTGCATACCATGACGCCGGCCGAAGTCTGCGCATCGATTGAGCAAAGCGGTCTGCGCGGCCGCGGCGGCGGCGGATTTCCCACAGGTAAAAAATGGAAAATGGCCCTCGAAGCGGATGCCGAAAAAAAGTTTATGATCTGCAACGCCGATGAGGGTGATCCCGGCGCGTTTATGGATCGCGCCATAATTGAAGGTGATCCGCACAGCGTCCTGGAAGGTCTGGCCATTGCTTCTTATGCGATTGGTGCGGGTAAAGCGTATATCTACATCCGCGCTGAGTATCCCTTAGCCATCCGTCGCCTGAATGAGGCCATTCGTCAGGCGAAGGCTTACAACCTGTTAGGCGAAAATATTTTAGACAGCGGATTTGATTTCGATATCATTATAAAAAAGGGCGCGGGTGCTTTTGTCTGCGGCGAGGAAACCGCCCTGATGCACAGCATCGAAGGGAAACGCGGTATGCCCAGGCCAAGGCCGCCTTATCCTTCAATCCGCGGTCTCTTCGGAAAACCGACTTCTATCAATAATGTGGAAACGCTGGCTAACGTCCCCCAGATTATTCGTAATGGCGCGGACTGGTTTAACGCCATCGGAACGGAAAACAGCAAGGGCACGAAAGTGTTCGCCCTGTCCGGAAGAATAAACCGCACCGGTCTGGTGGAAGTGAGTATGGGGAAGAAGGTCAGAGATATCGTTTTTGACATCGGCGGCGGTATTGAAGGCGAAAAGACATTCAAAGCCGTACAGATCGGCGGACCTTCGGGCGGCTGCATTCCGGCGGAGTATCTGGATATTGAAATCGATTATGAATCGCTGAAATCCGTTGGCGCAATGATGGGCTCGGGGGGATTGGTTGTCATGGATGAATCAACCTGTATGGTCGATCTGGCTAAATTTTTTATGGATTTTATCCGGCGCGAGAGCTGCGGTAAATGTATTCCCTGTCGCGAAGGTACCCGTCAGATGTTGAATACGCTGGAAAAAATCACACACGGCCGCGCCTCGGAAAAAGGTGATGAGGCCCTGGAGCGTTTTAAAAATGTCATGTATCTGCCCCGCCTGGCTGAGGTTATTCAGGAAACCAGTCTGTGCGGATTGGGGCAATCGGCGCCAAATCCGGTGCTCAGCACGCTGCGCTGGTTCCGCGATGAATATGAAGCGCATATCTATGACCGGCGCTGTCCGGCGGGCGTTTGTTCGGAACTGCTGATCTATTCGATCGATAATTTCAAATGCCGCGGTTGCACCCTGTGCGCACGCAAGTGTCCGGTGGATGCCATCGTTGGTGAAAAGAAAGAAGCCCATTACATAATCGCTGACAAGTGTATCGGCTGCGGCACCTGCGTTGATGTTTGCCCGTTCGACGCCGTGGCGGTTAACTGACAGAAAGGTGATGATCATGTTTAAGATAGAAGTAAACAACAGAAAAATTTCGGCGAAAGCCGGTGAAACAATATATGAAGCGTTAACACGTGCCGGGGTTCATGTGCCCACGCTTTGCCATATCAAAGAATTGGTGCCCAGCGGCGCCTGCCGGATCTGTTCGGTGGAAGTGGAGGGACGGAATAATCTGGTGCCAAGCTGTTCCTATCCTGTTGAAGAGGGCATGAAAATCAAAACCAATTCAATAAAAGCGACCCGCGCCCGCAAAACGATTATCGAGTTGCTGCTGGCCAATCATCCGCAGGATTGTCTCTACTGTGTGCGCAACGGTAACTGCCAGTTGCAGGATCTTTCCGGTCAGTACGGCGTGCGCGAAAAACGATATACCGCCAAACCCTGCGACTATTCAATGGATGTCTCATCACCGGCGATTATTCGCGATCAGGCCAAGTGTATTTTATGCGGTAAATGCGTGCGCACCTGCGAAGAAGTTTTATCCGTTTCGGCCATCGATTTCGTAAACCGGGGCAGTAAAACAATTATCGCCCCCGCTTTTGAAGAGGGTATGAATATATCCAGTTGCATCAATTGCGGACAGTGTGTGATGGTTTGTCCGACCGGGGCTTTAAGAGAGAAATCCGCATTAAAAGAAGTAACCGATGCTTTAGCTGATCCTGAAAAATTTGTCGTGGTACAGCATGCACCGGCCATTTCCGTATCGATTGCCGAAGAATTCGGGGCCAGAGCCGGACTCGACGTGGACGGCTTACTGGTTAACGCCCTGCGCCGGCTGGGATTCGACCGTGTATTCGACACCTCTTTTTCGGCTGATCTGACGATCATGGAAGAAGCATCGGAGCTGGTGCAGCGCATCAGCGAAGGGGGCAAGCTGCCCATGATGACCAGCTGCTCGCCGGGCTGGATAAAATTTGTGGAAGCGTTCTATCCGCAATTTATTTCAAATCTTTCCACATGCAAAAGCCCGCAGCAAATGCTCGGGGCCATTCTGAAAAATTACTATGCGCAAAAAGAAGGGATCGATCCTTCAAAAATATTCAGTGTAGCCATTATGCCCTGTACGGCTAAAAAATTTGAAGCCCAGCGACCGGAGCTGAGTCATGACGGCAATCCTGATATTGACGCTGTGTTAACCACCCGTGAACTGGGGCGACTGATTAAAATGTTTGGCATTGGGTACAATTCACTAATTGCCGAACAGGCGGATTTACCTTTCGGCAAGCGCAGCAGTGCAGGAAAACTCTTTGGCGGCACAGGCGGCGTAATGGAGGCAGCGCTGCGCACGGCGCATTATATGATTACCGGACGCGAGGCGGAAGCGCGTGTGGCGGATTCCCTGCGCGGACTCGAAGGTGTTAAAGAGGCGAAAGTGAAAATCGGCGATTTGGATCTGGGTGTAGCCGTTGCCAACGGCATCAGTAATGCCCGCAAACTGCTCGATGAAATTGAAAATGGCCGCGACGACATCCACTTTATTGAAGTGATGACCTGTCCGGGCGGATGCATCGCCGGAGGCGGACAGCCCTTTGCAACAAACCAGAAAAACATCAGAGAACGGTTGCAGGCCCTATACAAAATCGATCAAAATGAAATAGTCCGTACATCGCACGGGAACCGGGCGGTTCAGCAGTTGTATGAAGAATTTCTGGGAAAACCGCTGGGTGAAAAAAGCCATCAGTTGCTACATACCAGTTATATGGAACGCGAAGTTTTGAAATAATTTTCGGATAAAAGCACGAAGAAGAAATTAAACGAAGAAAATAAATGCAGTTAATTTCAACGATACAAGAAAAATGCCGCATGTGTTACACCTGCGTGCGCGACTGCCCGGCCAAGGCAATCCGGATCAGCGGCGGTCAGGCCGAGGTGATTCAGGAGCGCTGCATCGGCTGCGGCAACTGCGTGCAGGTATGCAGTCAGAATGCAAAGCAATATCATAATTCGATTGCCGAGGCTGAGTCACTGTTGGCTTCGGAAAATCGGGTGGCGGCGATTATCGCCCCGAGTTTCCCGGCGGATTTTCCGGATATGGATTATGGGCAGGTGGTAGCCAAACTAAGGGCGCTCGGATTTAACTATGTCAATGAAGTGGCTTTTGGCGCAGATCTCGTAGCTCAGGCTTCGCGGCAGTGGATGGAGGATCATCCCGATGAAACCCGTATCTCAACCGCCTGCCCGGCTGTGGTCTCTTATGTTGAAAAGTATCATCCGGCGCTGGTTTCCAGTCTGCTGCCGATCTGTTCGCCGATGGTGGCTACGGCCAGGGTGCTGCGCGCATTATACGGCGAAGATTTGCAGATTGTGTTCATCGGGCCCTGTTTTGCCAAGAAGAAAGAAGCAGACAGGAAAAAGGACGAAATTAATGCGGTCTTGACTTTCGCTGAATTATGGACACTGTTTTCCGAAAATTACCTGAGCGAAAGCGAAACGGAATCATCGGAATTCGATGAACCGCATCCCGGACTGGGCATGCTGTTTCCGATCAGCCGCGGTTCCATTCAGGCTGCCGGTATAGCTTACGATTTATTGAAATGCGATGTCATCGGCGCCGAGGGCAAACAAAAATTCACCCACGCCCTCAAAGAATTTGAAAACGGCACCCTGCAAACAAAAATGCTGGAGGCGCTGTGCTGTAACGGCTGCATCATGGGACCGGGGATGAAGTATGACTATCCTTATTTCCGCAGAAGAACGGCAGTGAGTAATTATGCCCGGCAGCGCGCTGAAAAAATTGATATGACCGAACAGCAAAATAGTATTGAAAAATTCAGCAAAATTAATTTGTCGGACACATTTCTGACTGATGATAACCGCATTCCCCTGCCGACAAAATCAGATATCGACGCTATTCTGGCTAAAATGGGCAAGGTAAGGCCGGAGGATGAACTGGACTGCGGCGCCTGTGGTTATGAAACCTGCCGCGAACATGCCATTGCCATTCACAAAGGTCTGGCTGAAAGTGAAATGTGTCTGCCTTATACGATTGAGCGATTAAAGCAATCACTGCAGGATTTGAATCTTTCCAATGAACAACTGGCCTCCACACAGCAGGCGCTGATCAACAGTGAAAAACTGGCCAGCATGGGTCAGCTTTCCGCGGGCATCGCCCACGAGATAAATAATCCACTTGGCGTGATTATGCTTTATTCCAAACTGCTGCTGGACGGATGTCCGGCCGACAGTGAAATGAGCGAAGACATTGCCATGATCGTCGAGCAGGCCGATCGCTGCAAGACCATCGTATCCGGTTTGCTTAATTTTGCCAGAAAAAATAAAGTTGAACTGAAAAAAACAAATATCTGTGAATTAATTGACCGCTGTTTGAAAGCGATCATGGTACCACAGAATATCAGGCTGACGGTGGCGCATGAAGTGGACAGGCCGGAGCTGGATCTCGATTCCGATCAGATGATTCAGGTGCTGACAAATCTGATTATGAATGCCATCGAGGCGATGCCGGATGGCGGCAATATAGCGATAAAAACGCAAAATAAGGACGGACAACTGGAACTGACTGTCGAAGATAACGGCCCGGGTATCCCTGAAAAGATCATTAAAAAAATCTTTGAACCGCTGTTTACGACGAAGCAGTTGGGAAAAGGCACCGGTCTGGGACTGGCTGTAACCTACGGCATCGTTAAAATGCACCGCGGTCAGATTGATGTTCAATCCAACGCCGATCCGGGAAAAGGGGCAACGGGCACAAAATTTATCGTAACATTACCGATGAATGGAATGAAATTTTGATTGACATTTCGGGCATGTTGCCGGTTATTTCAACCGCAACGGCTGAACGAAATTGAGTTATTAACAGAGGAATGATAAAATGAAATCCGATTCAAAAAAAATCATACTGATTGCCGATGATGATATTGATCTGCTCGAGCAAATGCAGTTGCAGGTTAAGTCGATGGGATATGAAACGGTAACCGCCGAATCTCAGAGCCAGGCGGAACAGAAACTGGAAGAATTCAAACCGGATCTGGCTATTTTTGATCTGATGATGGAAAATCAGGACAGCGGTTTTGTTCTGAGCTATAAAGCCAAAAAGAAATACCCCGGATTACCGGTCATTTTGGTGACCGGCGTAACCAGCGAAACGGGCATGCATTTCGACACATCGACCGATGAGATGCGCTCCTGGATCAAGGCCGATGCAGTTTTGGATAAAGATGTGCGATTTGAGCAACTGCAGCGTGAAATCAAACGGTTGATTAACGGGAAGTAAAGTTAAAAGCGCGGAAAAAATAAAAATCCGATGCAGTGAATACGGAAATCTAAACAGAGACCACACTATGGAAAAGTTAAAATTACTCATCGCCGATGACGAACCGGGTATGCGCAAAGGCGCGGGAAAAGTGCTGCGCAACTTTAGCATCAAAGCCTCCGAAGATAATGGCGAAACCGGCTTCATTATCGATGAAGCGCCGGACGGCAAGGCGGTAATGCAAAAGTTAGAAGCGGAATCCTTTGATTTATTGTTACTTGATTATAAAATGCCGGAGCTGAGCGGACTGGAAGTGCTGGAACAAATCATTGAAAAAAAGATCGATGTACTGACCGTGATGGTGACCGCCTACGCTTCACTGGAGGTCGCGGTAAGCGCCACCAAAAACGGCGCCTTTGATTTCCTGGCCAAACCCTTTTCGCCGGATGAATTAAAGAGTGTCGTTACCAAAGCCGCCCGGCATCTGATGGCCCGGCGCCAGGCCAGACAACTGGCGGAGGAAAAAAGGAAAGTACGTTTTCAGTTCATTTCCGTACTGGCGCACGAACTAAAAGCGCCCCTGGCCGCGGTGGACAGTTATCTTAAACTGATGGACAAACGCATTGCCGGCGATCACATCGATGACTACGATAAGATTGTAAAGCGATCGATTATCCGTATCGATGGCATGCGCAAAATGATCTTTGATCTGCTCGATCTGACCCGGCTGGAGTCCGGACAGAAAAAACGCGAACTGAAACAATGTAATATCGTTGACGCGGCGAATATGTCAATAGAAACGCTGGCAATTCAGGCTAAGGAGCGCGGCATTGAAATTAACCTGAAAAGCGATGACCAAATTTTGCTTACAGCCGACAGCGGCGAACTGGATATCATTTTTAACAACCTGATTTCCAACGCCGTCAAGTACAATAAAGATAACGGTAAAGTTGGCGTTGAAATTGAAAAGAAAAATGATCATATAATGATCAGTGTAAGCGATACCGGATTCGGAATGACTAAAGAAGAACAGGAACAATTATTCGCTGAATTCATGCGTATTAAAAACGAAAACACGCGCAATATTCTGGGCAGCGGCCTGGGGCTGTCTATTCTGAAAAAACTGGTTAAGCTGTATGATGGAACGATCAACGTGCAAAGCGAAAAAGATGTGGGCAGCACCTTTACTGTGATGCTAAAAGACAGGCCGAACGAAGCAGTGGGCGAAAATTAGCACGAATATTTATGAGCGTATTTAAAATGATTGGAAATTTGAATAAAAAAGAAATCATAGCCTGGCTAAAGGAAGATGACGCGCGGCGGTTAAAGCGTCTGTGGGAGGCCGCCGATACGGTACGCCGGGAACAGGTCGGCGATGCCGTGCATCTGCGCGGCATTATCGAAATTTCCAATTACTGCCGTCGTTATTGCCACTACTGTGGAATCAATGCCGCCAATAAACAATTGCAGAGATATTTGATGCCCGGCGATGAGATTCTGGAGGCTGTGGGGCAAATTGAAAATTTCGGCTATGGCACGGTAGTTCTACAGGCCGGCGAAGATCCGCGAATCGGTGCGGACTGGATGGCCGGCATCATCCAATCCATAAAGAAGGAAACCAGTCTGGCTGTAACGCTCAGCCTGGGCGAACGCAGTAAAGCTGATTTGAAATTATGGAAAAAGGCCGGCGCCGACCGGTATCTGCTTAAGTTTGAAACAAGCAATCCGGCATTGTTTGATAAAATTCATCCGCCAGTCAATCACGGGTGGAAGAATCGATTCGAAATACTGGCTTATTTGCAGGAACTTGGTTATGAAACAGGCAGCGGTGTGATGATCGGCATACCGGGGCAAACTTATGCCGACCTGGCTGAAGATTTGTTGACCTTCAAAAAACTGAATCTTGATATGATCGGCTGCGGTCCGTTTCTGGCGCATCCTGATACTTTGCTGGGCAATGCATTTAAAGAACGGATGCATGATACGGATCAGGTACCCAACACGGAAATGACAACGTATAAAGTGATGGCTTTAACCCGAATACTCTGTCCCAATTCTAATATTCCGACGACGACGGCCCTGGCAACACTGAACAGCAAGAACGGCCGCGAGCAGGGCTTGAAACGGGGCGCTAATGTTATTATGCCAAATGTAACGCCTGTTAGATACAGGCAGTACTATGAAATTTATCCCAATCGCATTTGTTTGCGGGAATTCGGACAGGACAGTGATCAAATCATTAAAGCGCGCATTATTAATGCTGAGAGAACCATTGCAGTGGGAAAAGGTGCTGCTTTGAGTTATATTCAGAGAAACCGGAATAATAAAGGGAGGACTGACAAATGACATCCCGGATTCAAACGCTTCCCGTTACGGCTGTATTGATGTTTTTGATACTGACTATTTCAGTGGCCGGGGATGATGATCGCATAGCCACCAGCTCGCCAGCTCATATTTATCCGTTTGCTTTTACAAAAATCGGTGCGGATTACTGGGGGAGCGGCGGCTCGGCGCTCACCATGCAAAACGGAGGCAGCGCAGCCTGGTACAATCCGGCGGCATTAAACGCCGGCCGTATTGGTGTTTATTTTGAGTCGGTGTATAATTTGGAATCGGACTGGATTCTGGAATTTAAAACCGTTAATAATATTATTGCGCCATCATTTTTGAGTTTCTCAGCACGTATGAGAAACTGGCACTTCGCCCTGGGTTATGCCCGCAGTTATTCTTTTGAAATCAGCGATCGTTTTCCGGTTACGACTGTTGAGCACCCGCAGGGTACCGGCGAATTTTGGGAGTATAATTTAAATCTCAATAAGCATGCCTTTTTCACAGCAGCCGCTTACCAATTTGGAAATATGGTATCTTTGGGTTTGAATACAACCGTGAATTATATACATCGATTCGAGACCATGCACCGAACTGAAGCAGAGGGCGGCGGTTTCGGCGGACAAATGACATTGGGGATTCTGCTTCAACCGCTACGCGTCCTGAAAATTGCTTCCGTATTTCGCTATACACAGGATATCGATTATGATATTACAACGAAAAATGATAATTATTATACGGTAATCGATACTTCAGATGGAAATGACTACTACATAAGGGCGGAACAGAAATCCAGAAGTCAGGCCCGGTTTCCCTGGATATTTGAAACCGGTATCGGTTACAGTCCGCTCAACTGGTTAGAATTGACGGGTAAAATCACCTATCAGAAATGGCAGGAACCTGAGTATTACGAAGGGGAATATGAAGTCACCTTTAGTGATCGTTTAAATTACCACTTCGGTTTGCGGTTATCACCGATCGAAGCGTTGTCTTTTAACTTTGGATATTTCACACAACGGGCCGCCGGCGCATACGACCGTGATTTTTACCATCAGCAATTTTTAACGTATGCCATGCGCTGGAAAATTATCCGTCAACTGAGCATTTCATTTAATATTCTGGATAGCTATCTGTTGTCAACAGAAAATACGAAAATGACATTTGGTGCAAAGCAACGTTCTTTTAATCAGACGATTATCTCAGCCGGACTGGCATTTGAGCTTTGAGCTTGTCTAATGGAGTTAATGCATGCTTTCAAATAAATTATCAAAAAATGCCGTCGATTTTATCGATGAAGCCTATTTTCAAAACTTGCTAGCGGAAACCCGTGAAGACCCGGTAAGAATTCGTGAAGTAATTGCCAAAAGTATGGCCAAAGAGCCGCTCAGTCTTGAGGAAACGGCAGTCCTGCTTCAGGCCGGTTCCAGGGAACTGGTCGAGGAAATATTTGAAGGGGCCCGGGAATTGAAGCGTAGTGTTTACGGCAACCGGATCGTGCTCTTTGCCCCGCTTTATATCGGCAATCATTGTATTAACGACTGCGCCTACTGTGCCTTCCGGATCAGTAATCGTGAAGCCAATCGCCGCACGCTGACGGCTAATGAGGTGGCCAGCCAGGTGGAATCTTTGGAGGATAAAGGTCACAAACGACTCATTCTTGTATTCGGCGAGCATCCCCGTTATAATGCAGATTTTATCGCTGAAACCATAAAACAGGTATATGAAGTCAAAAAAGAACATGGTGAAATCCGCCGCGTAAATATCAATGCCGCGCCGCTGGATATCGAAGGGTTCCGAAAGGTTAAAGCCGCAGGATTCGGCACGTATCAGATTTTTATGGAAACCTATCATCATGAGACCTATCGCAAAATGCACCCTCCCGGTACGCCAAAGGGTGATTATATGTGGCGGCTGGACGGATTAAATCGCGCATTTGAAGCAGGCTGCGACGATGTGGGCATCGGCGCATTATTCGGCTTGTATGACTGGAAATTCGATGTTTTAGGTTTAATTGCCCACGGACATTTTCTGCAGCAGCGATACGGCGTGGGTTCGCATACCATCAGCTTTCCGCGTTTGCAGCCGGCCCAGGGTATCAACATTGATCAGTCACATCTGGTTAGCGATTATGATTTTAAAAAACTGGTGGCCATTTTACGGTTAGCTGTACCCTACACGGGCATGATCCTCACTGCCCGCGAAAGCGCTGAAATGCGCCGGGAACTGCTGGGATTCGGCGTATCGCAGATCGACGCCGGCAGCCGCATCGAAATCGGCGGCTATACGGAGATCGGCGATGCCCAGGTGCAGTACTCGGAACGGGAACAGTTTAAACTGGGTGATTTGCGTTCGCTGGATGCGGTGATGAAACAACTACTGGAAGATGATTACCTGCCCAGTTTCTGTACCGCCTGCTATCGCGTCGGCCGCACCGGCGAGCATTTCATGGAATTTGCCATTCCCGGATTTATCGAGCGTTTCTGCACGCCGAACGGCATTTTTACACTGGCCGAATATCTGAACGACTACGGATCGGATGAAACAAAAAGAGCGGGCCGGAAGCTGATCGAAAGAGAATTGAACAAAATCGATAACGACACAATTAAAAATAAAATACGCGTACGTTTACGCCAGATCGAAGAAACGGATAAACGGGATCTATATTTTTAACGGAAAATTTTATATCAGCCTTGCAGAAATAAAACGTATTTAGAAATTATGAAACAGTTCAGAACAGAAAAGGATCTTTTGGGAAGCAGACAACTCAGCGCCGAAGCCCTGTACGGTATCCATACCCTGCGCGCCGTTGAGAATTTTCCCTTATCGCATCGGAAGGTAAATTCGGCACTGATACATGCCTATGCCATGGTAAAACAAGCCTGTGCCAAAACCAATTTTGAACTGCATTATCTGAATCGCGAACAATATGCGGCGATTTGTTCGGCATGCAACGAAATGACGGCCGGCGGGCTCGATGAATATATTAAAGTTGATGCGCTGCAGGGCGGCGCCGGCACTTCAACCAATATGAATGTCAATGAGGTGTTGTGCAATCGTGCGCTGCAAATAATGGGACATAGCCCCGGCGACTACGGGAAGCTGCATCCCTTGGAACATCTCAATCTGCATCAGTCGACCAATGACACCTATCCGACGGCGTTGAAAATAGCGGCCATTCGTCTGCTGCGCGAATTGGAAACAGCGCTGGTCGGGTTGCTGGAATCTTTTCAAGCCAAAGAAAAAGCCTTCGCCCACGTCGTCAAAATCGGCCGCACTCAACTGCGTGATGCCGTATTAACCACAATGGGTAAAACCATGTCCGCTTACGCGGAAGCCATCGGACGCGATCGCTGGCGGGTTTATAAATGCGAGGAGCGTCTGCGTGTTGTCAATCTCGGCGGTACGGCAATCGGCAGCGGACTGGCGGCGCCGCGTCGTTATATTTTTAAGGTTGTGGAAAATCTGAAGCAAATCAGCGGTATTGGTCTGGCCCGCGCCGAGAATCTGATCGAGGCCACACAAAATACCGATGTGTTTGCCGAGGTGAGCGGCATATTGAATGCCTGTGCAGCGAACCTATTAAAAATATCATCCGATCTGCGTTTGATGTCGTCGGGACCGGATACGGGTCTGGGTGAAATCAATCTACCGCCCAGGCAGGCCGGTTCTTCCATCATGCCTGATAAAGTCAATCCGGTGATCACGGAAGCGGTCAGTCAGGCGGCAATCATAGTTATGAATAATAACAATACCATTTCTCAGGCCGTTGTCCAGGGCAATCTGGAACTCAACGCTTTTTTGCCGCTCATTGCCGATCGCCTGCTGGAAAGTCTGCATCTATTGACCAATGCCTGCAAAATTTTCAAAGAAAACTGTGTTGACGGGATCACGGTAAATGAGGCCGCCTGCAAAAAACAGGTTGAAAATTCGACAGCCACATTAACCGCACTCCTGCATAAAATCGGTTACGAAAAGGCACAACAGCTTTCAGACGAAATAAAACAGAGGGGTATGTCGCTCAAACAACTAATAATCGAAAAAGGTCTGATGAGTGATCCGGAATTTGAGGCATTAACCTCGGCGGAAGCCGTGACCCGGCTTGGTTTTCGTGAAGGGGAGCGTCCGAATGCGTAAAACACCGAAAGGGATGCGTCTGCACATCGGTATCTTTGGCCGGCGCAATGTGGGAAAATCATCGCTGCTCAACGCCATTACCCGGCAGCAGGTGGCCATTGTTTCCGAAGTTGCCGGCACAACGACCGATCCCGTGGAAAAATCCATGGAAATGCTGCCCCTCGGTCCGGTGCATTTTATCGACACGGCAGGGATCGATGATGTGGGCGACCTGGGCAGCTTGCGTATTTCCAAATCACATAAAATTATCGAACGCAGCGATGTGGCCCTGTTGGTTGCCGAGGCGCCCAACTGGGGTCCTTTTGAAGAAAACCTTTTGGCTGAATTCGGTAAAACGAATACCCCGGTTATCGTCGTCTTCAATAAAAGCGATATTTATCAACCCGATGATCAGCTCATAAAAAAATTGACGGATCAACATATTCCGTCTATAAAAACCGAGGCGCATACGCAAAAAGGTCTTGGTGCTGTGCGCGAGGCATTGATCAATCAGGCCCCGGCTTCTTTTCTTTCACCGCCATCCATCGTCGGCGATCTGATTCCACCCGGTGAACTAATTGTGCTGGTGGTGCCCATCGATCTGGAGGCGCCAAAGGGCCGGCTGATTCTGCCGCAGGTGCAAACCATTCGCGATGTGCTGGATAACGACGCTTATTGCATGATGGTGAAAGAACGGGAACTGCGCGATGCGCTGGATCGTCTGAAGCGGCCGCCGGCGCTGGTTGTCACGGATTCGCAGGCCTTTCTGAAAGTGGCCGCCGATACCCCGCCGGAAGTCCCGATGACCTCGTTTTCCATTCTGTTTGCCCGCTTCAAAGGCGACCTGGATACTTTTGTGGAAGGTGCATTAGCCATTGAAGAATTAAAACCCGGAGATAATGTTTTGGTAGCCGAAGCCTGCGCACACCATCCCATCGGTGAGGATATCGGCCGCGTAAAAATTCCGCGCTGGCTCACCCAATACGTGGGCGGCAAACTGAATTTCACCCATGTTCAGGGACACGACTATCCCGATGACATAACACCCTATAAACTGATCATTCACTGCGGCTCCTGCACATTCAATCCGCGGCAGATGTATACGCGACTGCTGAAAAGCCGCGAGGCCGGTGTGCCGATTACCAATTACGGCGTGGCTATTGCCTGGTCGCTGGGGATTTTCGAACGGGCGCTGGCCCCGTTTCCCTCTGCTATGCAGGTTTATAATTCAGTCATTTGGCGATGATTTGTTTTTAATCCGCAGACCGGCAGAGATACCTTCCGGAAACTTTACCTCAATACAGTATAAAGCGCGACTGTTTCTTTAACATCTTTGTATTTAAGGTTTACATTCTTTTATTAGTTAAATATATTACATATACTATCTATAAACATTAACTAAAAAGGGATGTGATCATGAAAAATTTTCTCAGATTCTGGACATTGATTAGCTGTTCATTTTTGGTTCTGCTCTGTTCTTCTCAGAAAAATCAGGACCAGCCGCCGGAGTGGGTATTAAAACCGCCGATGAGTACGGATCAATTACTTATTGTTGCGGTCGGTAACGACAAAACAGAAGCGTTGGTTAATGCCCTCTGCGATCTGTCCAACAATATCGGAGCGGAAGTTGACAGTAAGACAGAAACAAATAACCGCAGGCAAACGGTTAAAACAACGACCAACAGCACGGGTGAGCTGCGGCTGCAAAAAATCAATATCCAATTAGAGGACGATTATGTGGCTGAAAAAAATCAGAACAATAATGAAACGATTTATTCAAAAATCACAAGAAGCGCCACCTTAACCCGCATTGACGGCGGGGACAGGTCTGTCATAAAATACTATGCCGAATCCGTCAATGCTCCGGAAGGCGATACGAATAACAAACAAATTGAAATATCCTATAACAACTGTTCGCTCCCGGATCTCATCGATGACCTGAAAGCACAGGGCATTAATTTTGAAACCTATGAATATGACCGGAATTATTACATAAAACTGGGATGTCCTTTTTCCCTGATCCAATAATTAAGAATGAACGAATTTCTAAAAAGCAGGAGGTAAAAGTGCAAGGCATTATTACGATCATCACTATCCTAACCCTCATCGTGTCATTATCAGCACAGGAGTTAAAAACTGAAATGATTAAGTCCGATAGCACAGGGACCGATACACTGCAGATTATTGCCTACGGTCATGGCCGTTCATTCGGTGGCAACAAAATGGCCCGCAGACGCGCGGCAATGGAGGCCCGCTCGAATCTGGCCCAGCAGGTTGCAGGTCTGGATTTTAGCTATCAGAAATCGGGCAACAGCGTCAGTTTCCGCACCCAAACAAATGCCAAAATTACGGGATCGCAGGTGTTGGAGTACTATGATATTGATGATAAGAATTCATTAGCCGTAATCAATTTAAAAATGCCCGATAAACCGTCAGACACCGGAGAGGCAATCCATTTTAAGAGTATCTTCCGCACCGACAATCTGGACCGGTCGCTGCAGGAAAAATACCGGGAAGCCGTAAAAAAATATGTCAGCGAAGAAGCAGCGGATAAAAGTGAAGTTAAGGGTAAGATTTATTTGAATGACATGGCAGTGACGGATTTCGAAGGCAAGGCGGATTTTGCGGTGACGATCCGATTCACGATTCTTTTTAGTGAATAAAATACGGATAAATGCATCGCCGCCTCACATTAAAATCCGGATATTATTTATATAGCCGGAGACCGGTTGCTTAAATCAATTGACCGGGGCAGGACTTGCATCACAATTACAATGCCTGACGATGCGTATTTTTCAACAATCGTCTCCGCGAAGAATCCGGATTTTATTTATGCGGCCAGCGATAAAAAATTATTCCGCAGCCCGGACGGAGGTCAATCATGCTTTCCGGTACTCGATTTACAAGATCCTTAAAAAGGGTTGTTTCATTAATTTGCCTGCTTCTGACTTTCTTCATTCTAATTTTGGAAATACATGCAGCAGAAAATACTGCGGCAACGGAAGTGCGGCAGTTCGTTCAACAATGGATGGAGCGGACACAAAAGATAATCCGGCAAACCTATCGCAATCAGGGAACTGCTGAAGTTTACCGGCTGATGGAACAGGACACGATTCTACTCGATTCACAGTACTTCTTTCATCTATTGGGCAAACATCCCATTGTCGATTTTGAAATTAAAGAAGCGGCTAAAAGCATACATGAAGCGCACACATTCAAAATGATTGGTATGCAGAACCGCAGTTTTGATGGCTACCGGGCTGTGGAAAAGGACAGCCGTTTTTACGAAATTATGCGGGCAAACTTTGTCAATCTTGCTGAAAAATTGTCTGACCGGGGCCGCTGGTTTCAGATGAATCAGCCTGGCGGGCAAACTGCCGTACACTTCATGCGCCGTTATTTTGTTCCGCTAAACGGAATCGACCAGTATAATCACCTTAAAAATAAAATAACCGGCCATTTTAAAAATATAACAAATCTCATTTATGATGAAGATAATGCGGAAAAAAATATCGCCGCCCTGAACTTTAATTTAGCTCAAGTGGAATCTCTGATTGTTGAAATGCAAGGCCTGGAAGCCAAAGAAAAAGTAATCGAACAACAAAGTATGGTTGATTTGTCCTCTTATTTGTATCATTATTATTGTGAAGATTTTCAAAAAATAGCCCGATTATTAAAACAGGATTTCCGCCGGCTGCGCGGGGACGGCCTCTGGCAATTTGAGGTTTATGAAATTCCGTGCAGCGTAACCGTTGATATTTGTCCGCAATGCCGGGGGCTGCGCTGGTCCGATCAAAAATGGATATTTCGGCTGGTTCGCTTCCACGGCGACGGTAAAAATTCCGGCTGGAAAATCTGGTCGATTGATGTCGGGGATATTAAGGAAAATTAATATTGATCCGCAAACATTTCATTGGTTTAATTTTAGGCTTTTTGCTGACCGCCTGTAACGAGCAGACAGAACGGTCGCTATCGTACTATGCAGTCCGTGTAGATACTCTTGCAAGCAAAATTATCAATCTCATGGAACAGGATAAATGTATTTTTGAAAGTGATTCCTCAAAAAAGGATTCCTTAACCCGTTATATTGAAACGGCTGACCGGAGTACTTTGAAAACTGTCTGGGCCAAAACCGGTTTTCTGCAAGAAAGTCCAAACTGGCAATGGTATTTAACAGAAGATGAAGTACTAAATCGCTGGGATAGTACCCAGCTTATGATTGCCGCGGAAAAATTGGCGGTTGGCAGTCCTTCAAATAAAGTAACAGCCCTTATAGCCGTGCTGCATACCCTGGCCGCTGAACGCGGTATTAATCTGTCAACGGCAGAGTACCTGGTTGAAGCCTATCACCGGTACCAAAGCCGTCAGCTCGGTCATTTTACTTTTCATGAAAACGTGCTTCCGACGGCCGATAGTGATACACTGTTTAAATTTATGGAACTGACCGGATTGATTGATTCCTGCCGTGCGCTGAACAAAGCGGTATTCGATACTACATCCATCTATACAATCGAAGAAATCGTCCGTGGTCTCGAAAAAGACTATGCGAAATACCGGCAACTGATCGAAAAAATGTACCTGCAATCGGTTAAGCCGGGACAGTCCGGTCAAGTCAGGCGCAGCGCCTGGCTGATGGGCAAACTTTTCGCTGAATTAATCGGCAATCCGGATACGAATAAATTTAAAATATTAGCCGGAATGATGGGAAAGGCGGACGGCCCGATTGCCATGGAGTTTCTGTGGCGATGTGGTTATTTTAATCAGATCAGCGGCCGGCCGGTCGAATTTGACCAGTCGTCGATGCTGTATATTCCGTCAGGCGTAAAAAAGCGTTGCGTCACACTATTACAAAAAATGGAAAAAAATTCTTTAATTGAAACGGCGCTGAAAGATTTACAGAATGCGCAGTACAATCTGGAAGCGTATAATTTTTAAGATGATATACCGGAGTGCGATTTAATGAGCATGTCGGAACTGTTTTATTCACAGCTAAAAGGATTCATGCAGGCCGGCAAGAAACCGCTGCCGCCCAAAAATAAGCGTGAACGGTTTATTAGCAAAGTAATTGCCTTCCTGATATTACTTACCGGCGTAATCCTGTATCTTTTGCTTTTTAAGCTTGATTTCCTGTCAGCGCACATTTTCTGGCGCACTCTGGTCATTACCATTCCACTTTTAGCGATGGTTGTCAAATTTTATCGCGGTATCTCCATAAGCTGGCTGATTAACGGATTATTGAAATACTGGCTTGCCTCTGCGATGCTGCTGCTGATTTTCGTGGTGGTTTTTTTGATGCTTCTGTCCATATTCATTCCGGCGTTGTTTGTTTTATTCGAATATTTTAGCGCCCTGTTTATGATCGGTCTGGGCGTCATCGTCCCGCTTAGCCTGAGGCAGGCGGCAAAAGCAGTATTGTATAATGAATCGCATGTCCGCAAAGCATACACCGAACTGGGAGCGGATAAGAAAATGAACTATTTGTTTTATCATCTTGGTGCTCTGACCTTTGTTCCTTTTTTCTTTGCCGGACTGTTGATGCTGGCCCATGCCAGCGGACTGGCCGGCTGGTTTCATGATGAGGTTCTGGGGTGGTGAGATATCGGTAGAACATTTCAATATTTAATCAAAAAAATATGAGGCTTAAAATGGACCGGAAAATTTTTGCAATAACATTATTTATTTTGATGATCCATGCAATAACCGGATCAGTTCAGGCACAGAATCCGGATATCACAGCGCAAACCGGACACAACCGGGGCATTTTTGATGTCGTATTCTCGGCGGACAGCCGCTTGTTGGTCAGTTATGCGGGCAGTGAAATCATTCTGTGGGATGTTAATAGCGGCCGGCAAATCCGCACGATGAATGGCCATGAAGCGGATATAAAAGATATCGCTATTTCTGCTGACGGGAAATATCTTGTTTCATGTAGTTGGGACAAAACGGTTAAAATCTGGGATGTATCATCCGGAGAAATCGTACGCTCCCTGACGCCGATACAGGGATCAAATGCGACTGCGGTTTGCTTCGGACCGCAGGATAATTTGGTACTTGTTGGTCTTGAAAACGGCTCGATCGCTACTTTTGAAATCAATAATCCCGAAATACATGTAATTCTCACAGGCCATTTAAAATCCGTATATGAAATTACTTTCTCAAGTGATGGAAAATGGATGGCTTCAAGCGCTGGCAATGATGAAACAAAACTTTGGGATTTTGAGAAACGGCAGGTGCTCAAAACATTAGCCTATGGCGGAAAAAGTGTTAGTTTTTCCAATGAAGGTCACCTGTTGGCCGTAGGGGGTAAAGACGTGGTTCTCTTCGACCCGCAAAGCGGGGTGCAGTTAAAAACATACGCAAGCAAGATGTATTCGGTCGAAAACGTTCGGTTTAGCGCGGATGACAAAGCGCTGATGATCAGCGAAAGTTGGGATCCGGTGCGGCTGGTCAGTCTGGCAACAGGGGAAATTCTTCGCGAGTATGGCGCGGCCTCAGATGAGTACGACTGCGGCGCACTGTCTCCGGATCAGCGCTTTATCGCTGCCGGATTTAAGGACAAAGGTGAGATCACAATTTTTGATTTTAAAACGGCCAGCCGGGTCCGATCTCTACGGGGATATTGCCAGGGCGTGACCATTTGTCAGTTTTCACCGGATGGTCGTTTTATTCTGAGCGGAAGTCAGGATGCCAGATTAACGTTATGGGAGCTGGCCTCCGGTCGTCCGCTTCGAACATTTACCGGACACAGTCTGCCGATCGTTTCCGCGCAGTTCAGCAGCGATGGTAAATACGTTTTATCAGGCGGGGAACTACACGAACTGAAACTGTGGGATGCAGCGACAGGCAAAGAAGAAAAAACATTCCGCACCGATGAATACGACGTGTTCACCTCCGCGCTTTCACCGGATATGCAATATGCCGTTGCCGGGGGCGTCGACCATCGCGTGAAATTATTCAATGTTTCCAGCGGCTGGAAAATAACCAATTTTACGCCAAGAAAGTGGGACTGGGAGACCAAGGCCGTTACTTTTTCGCCGGACGGTAAATATGTTTTATCCGGCGCCTGGGATCGCGGTTTTACGACAGCCGATAAAATCCATTTATGGAATATTGAAACCGGCTATAAAGTGCGGTCCTACGGCAAGGGCTTATCGGATGAAATTGTTGCTTTGGATTTTTCACCTGACGGCAGATATTTTGTGTCCGGGGGGACCGGACAAACGATTATGTGGGAGGTCGAAAGCGGCAGTGTTGTCCGGGAATTTGACGGGGCTTCGCGAGATGTATGCTATTCCAAAGATGGGAAATATCTTGTAATGGCCGGTTATTATGATAATTTGATCCGGCTCTATGATGCAAAGAGCGGACAATTGCTTAATACAATGAAAGGCCATGTGGCATATGTTAATGCGGTGTCGGTTTCAGCGGATAACCGGTTCATCGTGTCGGGCAGCAACGACGGTACAACCCGTATCTGGGATCGTGCATCCGGTAAAGAAATCTGCCGGCTGATTACTTCGCCGCAGGGCGACTGGGTTATTGTCACCAATGACGGTTATTTTGATGCTTCGCATCGTGGCGGCCATCTGGTTAATGTGGCTGTTGGCAGTAATGTTTTCGCCATCGACCAGTTTGCCATGAAAAACAACCGCCCGGATATCATTCTGAAAAAACTGGGGTTGGCAAGTGAGGCGCGCATCAATCATTACTATGCCCAATTCAAAAAACGACTGCGCCGGGCCGGATTTACGGAAGCGCAACTGAGCGCCGGTTTTCAGGCGCCAAAAAGTGAAATATTGCATGCGGAGCAGAAAGGAAAATTTGTCGATCTGCGCTTTCGTTTCACTGACGAAAACTACGACTTGAAACGATATCAGGTATTCGTGAATGATGTGCCTTTATTCGGCGCTTATGGTAAAGACTTATCCGGACGATCGGCAACGCTAAACGAGCGTATTGAGCTGACCACCGATGAAAATAAAATTGAGGTTAGCGCTGTCAATGAAGCAGGCGCCGAATCATATCGCGCCTTAACCGGCAAAACTTATAGTCAGAAGATAAAAGGCAATTTATATTTTCTCGGCTTTGGCGTTTCCCGTTATAAAAATCAAAACCTGAATCTAAAGTATGCCCATAAGGATGCCCTCGATCTTTCGTCGCTGCTGCAAAGGGTAAAACGGCATTTCGCCAATGTGTATGTCAAAACATTTCTGAATGAACAGGTAACCGTCGCAAATATTAAACGTGCCAAATCATTTCTCGCCGGGGCGACGGTTGATGATACCTTTATCCTCTTTATTGCCGGACACGGCATGCACGATGAAGACAGCGAGTCGACTTACTATTATCTCACCCATGAAACCGATCTGGCCAATCTTTCAAAGACCGCGGCCAGATTCGGGCTGATAGAAGATCTGATGCAGGGAATAAAACCGCGCAGGAAGCTTTATCTGATGGATACCTGTGAATCCGGTGAGCTGGATGAAAATAAAGAGCAGCATTTTTTTGCCATGGCAGACAGCCGTTCGATCCGGGCGCGCACGACGCGGGGATTTAAAAAGGCAGGCAGTCAGATTAAACCGCAAAGAAGGAGCTATCTGCTTGAAAGAGATCGTTATATTTATAATGACCTCATTCGGCGCAGCGGAGCGATCGTATTTTCTTCTTCACAGGGCGGGGAGTTTTCCTATGAAATGGACAGCATTCAAAACGGCTTGTTCACGGAAGCGGTTATTGCCGCACTCACTTCAACCAAAGCGGATCAAAATGGCGACAATTTGATTAATTCCGATGAGCTGCGCAGCTTCGTAACCAAAGCCGTTGCCGAACGCAGCGGCGACCTGCAGCATCCGACGGTGGATCGCGATAATATATTTCAGAGAGTGGAAATACCGGTGATAAGGTAATAATGTTCTGATAAAAAATTTCTACATTTAAATTTTGAGGAGTCCTTTTTCTAATGCGTGTTCAATCCAAAATTAAATATTAGTTTTACCCAGGATGTGTATCAAAATTATCGTTATTCTGGTACAAAAATTTCTTCTTTGACTGCATTTTCAGGGCGTATCGCTAATACTTCAATCATTTCGTTCCTCAAAGACTCTTTGGATCCGACGTGGTAAAAATGAGAAAAGTCTTTAAGGACCAAACCATTCCATTCATTAAATAAATGGTCATTCATGCGATATTTATTTTCTTTCCACATTGACAAAGCATACCCACAATGTAAATTCTTTGTCTTTTGGGCTAGATCTTTCGCATCACGCTCCGACCACGAATTAAAATAATCCGTATGCCTGCCAATATAGGGTGGATCGAGGTATAAAAAATCTTCTTCCTTACATTGAGTAATTATCTCTTGCCAATCCGCAACCTTAAACGTCCAGTCTTTATCTCTAATAATGCGTCGAATATTCCCAACCTGATTTATTATCTTTGTTATGTATGAACGCCTGAATCGCTCTGGTTTATTGTTAAAAGGGACATTAAATTTACCTTCACTATTAAATCGCATCAGACCATTAAAGCACGATCTGTTTAAAAACAAAAATTTAAGCGGATCATTACCATTTGAATTAAATTTTTCACGTATTTCATAAAAATAATCTTTACCTTTCTCAAATAGCCTAATACCATTTTCCTCTAAATATTCTTTTACGATAATTTCATCAATTTTACCGAGCTGAATCGCCTTATAAAAATTGATGATGTGTTTATTGGTATCGGAAACCAACGCCCGATCCGGTTGAATATTGAAGAGTACAACGCCCGATCCAAGAAATGGCTCAATCCATTTTCCCTTACCATTCCAATAAATATTTTCAGAGATAAAGGGTACCAGTTTTGTTTTAATTCCCTGACACTTAATTGGAGGGACGAAAACTTTATTTATCTTTTTAGGTAGCAGGTTTAACATAATATCATTAGTCCATTTGTACACTGTTTTTAACAATAATAAAATTTTTGCCGTTAGTCAATTATAATTTTAAAATTTTCTCCAATATTCTTCGAATGCTTCATGGGATTTGAATGGTCCTTTTCCATTTCTAAAATCTTCAATAGATTTGCTTTTTATAGAACCAATATTGGTAGTATTCCCACTACCGGCACGTAATCCGGCAATTCTATATTTTTCTTGAACAAAGAATTCGATATTAGAGAATGGAGACTCAAGATTGGCCGCTTCGATTATTTGCCTGATTTCAACGTTTTTGCACTTTGGATTTCTTGTATAAATAAAACCTATTATCCAGTGTTCGAAATAGTCTTTATAAGGGTAAAGAATACCTTTCTTTCCGTCAGGATCACGCAAAAAAGATCGGTAGGAACCAAGTGTAAATCCAAAATTTTTTAACTTTCCGGAATGTGTAAATTGCCTGTAGGTGGATTTCACCTCAACAGCTATTTTCTTTCTCGGCGAGTCAGGATGATAGAGTGTAAAATCCGGATATTGATTTTGTTTTGATTTTTCCAGTATGAACCTGTGATTTTCAGTAATCTTCCTTATAATGGGCTCTGCAAATATTTCAAATAATCCTGATAAAATCTTAGAGTCATATGATAATGTATAGACTTTCTGATCATTTACAAGAACACCAACTAACTGCCATTCAATCGATCCCGGATAAATATTTTTCAGTTCAGTGTAAAATTCATCTCTAAAGTTCAAATCACCTCCAAGTTGTTGATTTTCAGAAAATAAATAAGGAATATTATCTTAGGCCTATACACGCCATTTCTTTTCAAAATTAACTCCTAAAACCGTATCAATCAATTTTGGTCAAAAAAATTTTTCTGAATGAAATTACAATTTAGCATTGCTTACTATTCAAAAAGATCAAAGTCGCCCTGCAGCACTTTATCCAGTCGCCCGGTTCGCCAGTTTTTAGCTGCGTCCCTGACCAGCGGTGATGGTTCGCGGCGGTATCTCCTCACAACCGTGAGATTAGCCGGTTCGTGTTTCTCAATCTGTTTTTCGATAAAATGAAGCATTTCATTTTCGTCTGATATCGGCTTAAGCGGCTGTGGAATAATGCGCACATGAATGTTATGGCGATGAAATGATTTTTCACTTTTCGGTGACTCAAACACATGCAACCCGTTCTCCGGCTGCAGAATGGACAAACAACCATAACCGGATACAGCGATGATAAAACGGTAACGTCCTTTCGCCTGTTCCTCTTTTAAAATCCTGTAACGCATGCGGCGGTTTTTTGCCCAGTTTTTGTACATGGCGGTCATTTCATGGGCATGCTGCACGGTTTGTTCAAGGTTGCCCGTTCCCTCATGCTGGTCGATAATGATGAATGCTTCCTGGGTCAGATTGTTTTCGAAACTAAAGAGCGCGGCATCGAGCAGGTATATGCGTTCCGCTAACCGGCTCAACAATTTGGGGGCAACCTGCTTCCGTGTATTGCCATCTTCTCCGGAAATACGGTTTAATAGTGAGCCGGCTGTTTCCAGTCCGGCCTCAATGCGATCCATGACTTCCACTCTGTCGAGCACGGCAAAACGTTCTTCGGATTCCCAGAATTGCGGCTTTGAAGTTGCCTTAAGCGCGTCCTGTTTTTTAAACTGCCATGTCTCGCCGCCAATTGTATCGGAAATTTTATCGAAGCATGATTTTAAATATATCGTTTCAGCGGGCGTACCCTGCGATTTTATAATCAGCGACTTAAGGGTGAGGTGATCCGGGATTGTCTCTTTCCGCATATCATCAGAGGTCGTTTCATGCAATTTTTCATCCGGAGCATCAGGGTCAATAAAATCGACATTAATTTTCGTACCGTCACCGCGCACAAAAAGAAACTGGTCGCCTTCGGGGAATTGATGGTTGACGATGGTTAATGCCAGCGGAGACAGTAAATATCGTTCAATCGCTCTTTTCAAAGGGCGGGCGCCGAGATCAGGGGTAAAGCCCTTTTCTAGTAAAAATTCGATTGCTGATTCTTCCCACTCTACCGCCCATTCCCTGGTGCGCAGACCGCGGCGCAGCAGGGCGTCTTTCAGTTCTTTGTGCAGGATTTCGCGCATGGTGGCGGTGCTTAATGGCCGGAAAACGACGACCCGATCGATACGATTGATAAACTCGCGCCGGAATGTCTGCATCACCGCTTTCTCCACACTGGTGAGGGAAAAAGTCTGGCTTTTTGAACTAAACCCGATACTCATACCCGGATAAATCGTGGCGCCTAAATTCGAGGTCAGGATGATAATACTGTGGCGAAAATCGACCCGGTTACCCCGGGCATCGGTAAGCAGTCCGTCATCGAAGACCTGCAGGAACAGATCCCAGATTTTTGGGTGAGCTTTTTCAAATTCATCCAAAAGTATCAATGAAAACGGCTGCTTGCGGATGTGATTAACCAGTGCGGTAGACTGTGATCGTTCGTCGCTTTCACCAAGGATGCGGTTCAGTGAATCCGGTGTTTGGAATTCACTCATATCAAGCCGAACCATGCGGCTGGCTGAACCGAAAAGAAATTCGGACAGCGTTTTGGCAATTTCGGTTTTTCCGGTACCTGTAGGTCCGGCGAACAAAAATACGCCCAGTGGTCGTGCCGGATCGGTTAGCCCTGATTTAATCATCGCTACCCGTTCGGTCAGACATTCCACGGCTTCACTCTGGCCTTTAACCCGTTCCTGAAAAAGGAGGCGCAATGCCTCCAGATCCAGTCCCTGCCGGTCGTCTAAAATGCTCCGGGGCAAACCGGTATGATAAGACAGAATTGTCAGGAAGTCATCAAGGGTAATTTCTGATTGTGCGCCATCTTTATTTTGCGTATGCGATTTGACAACCTTCAGCATATCGAGCAGGTTGCCCGGCGCTGCCTTTTCGCCAAGAAATTGTTTAATCAGCTGATAGGATTCATTCAAAACGGATTCACTGATTAACGGCGTTCCGTTTTTTGTATGAAGCGCCGTCCACTGTTTGGCCAGTTTGATGGTTTCGTCATCCGGAAGCGGCGCCACACGAATCGTTTCAAAAGTGCCGCGAATTTTGGGCCGTGATTTAAGCAGCATTTCATAGGATTCGGGCAGCGTTTCACCGATAATCAGGATCGTTCCGTTTTCAATGTGCGGCAGCAGCATATCCAATACACCGGATGGACTGTAGCGGTGCTGACCGGTATGCAGCAGTTCGTGAAAACCGGGAATGAACCAGACTACCTGTCGTTTTTTATTAAGCGCGCCGATTAATTTTTGTATGCGTTCTTCCAGCTCGCCGATATACACCTGTCCGGCGATAATATCAACGGCGCCGGCTTCGAAAACAAACCAGTTTTTTGCTCGCATTTTTTTAGCAAGTTCCTGCACAAGTACCGATTTGCCTACACCGGAATCACCCACGAGAAGGACGGAACGTTGTCTTTGTGAAAAAATCAATTCGGTTACACGCAGCAGGTTTTCTTTGAGTACCGTCGTCATAAAAATATTATCCGGATGATGGTCGGATTCCCAGAGTTTTCCGACTCGATTCAGATAGGTCGTGTCGATCAGGCGTTCCCGTTTTCTATTTATATCTGCAAGTAAAGGCCCGCGCACCTCTGCGCTTAGCAGAGTGAGAAACGATACGATTTTATCAATCTGATCCGGATGGATTTTAGGCATCGTGTTAGCAAATTTAAACTGTAGGCCCTGTGCTTGTTTATCTGTGATAAAAGATTCGATAAACTTGGGTAGCAAACCGGCCTCGAGCCACCATTCCTGAACATTGGATAAGAAGATCCCGATGTCCGGTTTACATGATTTTTGTCGCAGGACTCTTAGGGCGAAGTAGAGCGGCCACAGGTAGAGTTTGTCAAGCTCCGCCGTTAATTTATCCAATAATTCCTTTTTGGGTTCTCTGCGGTTCAGAGCTTCCAGGGCAATACAGGAAATTACAGCATTTGCGCCCGTGCCGTATTCAAGCAATTTTTCATCTGACTGATCGGAACTAACGAGCAATTCTACGGCTTCCGAAAACTGATCATTGGAAATGAGATCGTCGGGATGAGCCGTATCGTGAAAAAAGTCATCGATATCATCACTGATTTTGTACAACCTGGATATGGTGTCAGCAGATTCTGATTCCGCTGGTTCTTCCGGATCGGATTTAAAAAAGTCAATTAATTTTTTGATTACAAAACCTAAAATGAGCAATAATAACAAAAGTGCCAAAAAATCCATGATTTTATTTCCGATAAGTCAGACAGGGTATAAACTAATGAGAAAAGGTCGAACGACTCGCAGAGAAATTCTGATCGTTACAACCGCTTCCGGTCTAAAACTTCGCGGATTTTTTTGGCTAAGTCAATATGTGAATACGGCTTTTGGATAAAATCATTACCTTTATCGAGAACTCCGTGGTGCACAATGCTGCTATCGGTATAGCCCGAAAAGTACAGTACTTTTAAATCGGGATTTTTTTCGCGCAGTCTTTCAGCCAGCTCGGCGCCATTCATAACAGGCATAACAACATCGGTTAATAGTAAATCAATCTCGTCGTTCCGTTCATCATAAATTTGCAGGGCTTCTTCTCCGTTCACCGCTTCAATTACCGAATAACCATAATCCAGTAGTGTTGATTTCGTTACCTGACGTACGCCTTCATCATCTTCAACCAGTAGAATTTTCTCACCACCATGAAACTTACGCATTTTCTGATCTTCGGCCTCTGCGGAATCAATCGTTGCTTCTACAGGGGGAAGATAAATTTTAAAGCTTGTTCCCTTTTGTATTTCACTGTAAACGTAAATAAATCCCCTGTTTTGTTTGACGATTCCGTAAACAGTGGAAAGGCCAAGTCCGGTACCTTTATCACGGCCCTTGGTTGTATAAAAGGGTTCAAATATCCGGTTGAGTGTTACATCGTCCATCCCCACACCGTTATCGGTAAGGGAAAGCATAACATAGTTACCGGTTACGGCGCCGGCATGATTTTCAACATAATTTTTATCAAATTTTACATTGGCGGTTTCTATGACCAGTTGTCCGCCGTAGGGCATTGCATCGCGCGCATTTATGCTTATGTTCATGATAATCTGTTCCATTTGGCCGGGATCGACATTGATCATCTCAAGATTGGGGTTTAGTATCGTACTGATTTCAATATCTTCTCCCAGCAACCGGCCAAGCATTTTAAGGTAATCGGCAATCAGATCATTCAGGTTGATAATTTTGGGTTGAACAATTTGTTTGCGGGAGTAGGCTAATAACTGCCCGGTCAGTTGTTCGGCGCGTTTGCCGGCGCGCTTTATCTGGTCAAGCGGATTTTTTATTTCCGCCGATAAATTTTTTAGCGTGAGCAGGTCGCAGTAACCGTTAATAACCGTGAGCAGGTTATTAAAATCGTGGGCCACGCCGCCGGCCAATTGACCCACCGCTTCCATTTTTTGTGCCTGTCGCAGTTGATTTTCGAGCTGTTTGCGCTGGGTAATATCGCGCAATATACCCTGAGAAGCAAAACCGTCTTTATATTGGATGTAGGTAACGGATGCTTCCACTTCGACTTCACGTCCCCGTGAGTCGAGCGCCGTAAATTCATATTTCGGTTCGAGTTTTTCGCCGCGGGCCATGCGTTTGATCCGATCTTCTACCAGCGGCCGGCTTTTTGGCGCAACCAGATTGATAAAGTCAAAATCATCCCTGTTCATATCCTCAAGCGTAAGGCCGAAGAGTTGTTCAAATTTATCATTGATAATTTCGAAGCGGCGGTTATAGAGCAGGTAAATGGCGTCGCCAGAGTGTTGAATCAGGTTTCGGTATTGTTGTTCGCTTTGCTGCAGACGTTTTATAATTTCCTTTTCCCGGGTAACATCGCGGGCGCTGCCAACCACGCCAATCATTTTGCCCTCATCGTTGAACAGAGGCGACTTGTGCACATCCAGAAAGAGAAATTTTCCTCTAACATTGCCATATTCATCAAACTGGGCCGCCTGTTTGGAATCCATAATAATCCGATCTGAATCGCGGCAAATTTCTCCGAAAGTATGCCATTCGGGATTATCAGGGTGTTGTTCGCGCTCACGGCGGGCAAAGAACAGATCGTTCTTGCCGATGGGTTCGTTGGTATCTTTGGCAATAAGCAGATTATCACAGATCGCCCTGTTGGCAAAGATATATTTTTTGTTCATATCTTTGGCCCAAAGCATATCGGTCATGTTGTCGCTGATCGTTCTAAAAAGAAGATACAGATCACGGTAATTCTGTTCGCTGTCACGCAGGGCCTCCTCAGCCTTCTTTCTGTCTGTTATATCGGTCAGAAAACCTTCGAGCATGACCAGCTGATCATTTTTATAAATGCCGCAACCGACTTCTTCGATCCAGCGCCACGCTCCGTTTTTGTGTTTTATGCGGTAAACAAGGTGAAACTGTTTTTTTGCTGCCAGGGCTTTTTCAACCTGATCGAAAATTTTTTCAGAATCATCGGGATGATAAATATTCACAAAACTGATCCGGTCATTTAAAAAGTCATCCTTTGGATAACCGGTAAATTCCTGAACCGCGTCATTGAGGTACAGCATCGTCCAGCGTTCATCATTTTTACAAAGATAAATTACGCCGGGGATATGTTCGGCGAGGTTGCGGAATTTTCCCTCACTTTCCTGCAGCGATTTTTCGTGTTCCTTTTGTCGGCTTATATCCCTGAAAAGCCACATATTTTCCTGCTGACCCTCAGCATTTTCGTATGGGATATAATCCCTTTCAAAGATGCGTCCGTCACATAAGGCCATTTCTTCATAAAATACCGGTTTGCGCCTGGAAATGATTTCTTCTATGCCTGATATAAATGCTTCTCCATCAGGAAACATATGTTTTACTTTTTCCGTCGCCTCGCTACAATCCATTCCGATAAGTTTGTCTGGTTTAATGTCAAGGCCGAAGATTCCACATAAGGCGGGATTGGCCTGTTCAATTTTTCGATCGGGTGTCTCGATTACGATCCCTATGGGTAAAAAGTTTAAAAGTTTTGACAGCCTGTGTGCTGTAACACTTTCTTCTTCAGTGCAGCCGTTTTGATCGCCATTATGTCCGTCTTCATTTTTCAGGCGATTTATCTCTGCGATAAGCTCTTTTTTGGTCATAGAATTGTAATTCATCATACTTCTCCTGATTACCGAAATTATCTTCGGCAATTCGTGCGAAATTATTACTATAAAAAAAGAGCAGTAGATTCGCGCAGTATATGGACTGATTCTATCGTTTAGATACTTTGAAATGGTTAGCAGTTGATTCTAATTATACATGGATTGCATCAATTTTTCATCTGTTTAAAATCCCCACCCTGGCGCAAGCCACCTGCCACAGGCACC
>CAYXRA010000005.1:0-62894 GCA_964467525.1 uncultured Calditrichaceae bacterium | reverse complement strand
GGTTTGAATCGAGTATATACACCTGAACATTTGTGATTGGTCGCCCTATCACAGGTACATGAACTTTTGAATAATTAAAAATTTTGTCTTGTTGATTGTTTAATATATTACCCGTAGCGCCAATCGTAGCATCTACTGTGCATTCCGTTGGTCCGTAAACATTATAAAAGGCGATTTCTTTGCTTTTCGATATTTGCTGCCACATTTTTTCATCGATGGCTTCGCCGCCGATAAGCATGGCTGATGGTGTGTGATGATCCGTCTCTGTTAATAAACCCGCATCCAGCATGAGCTGCAACTGCGATGGTGTGCAGTCGAATACATCAAGCTCATTTTCCCTTATATATTTTAACAGGTGCTTGCCATCCAGGCGAATCTCATCCGGAATTACATAGAGTGTATGACCATTGAGTAATTGTATGACCTGTTTAACCGAGGTATCAAAAGCAAGCGGACCATTGACACTTACGCTTAACTGTTCATCCAGATTATAATCATGAATAGCATTCATCAGGGCCATATGCAGATTGAGCACAGATTCATGACTAATGGCAATACCTTTCGGGCGGCCGGTTGTACCGGAAGTGTAAATGACATAAGCGGTATTTTCCGGATGATTTGTGACTTCGGGACTTGTATTTTTTTCTTTGGCGATTCTGTTCCAGTGACTGTCCATTAAAATGATTTCGCCTTCAAAATCATTTAAACCATCCGTTAAATATTGAAGTGTTAATATGACTTTCATTCCCGAATCTTTTATCATAAAGTCCAGCCTGTCACGGGGCTGGGCAACATCGAGCGGCACATACGCGCCGCCTGCTTTCAGGATGGCCATAAGGCCGACGATCATATCGACGGAACGTTCCAGATACAAGCCTACCGGACTTTCAGGCCCTACACCTTTTTTTCGTAAATAGCGCGCCAATTGATTTGCTTTGCGATCCAAATCACCGAAGGTAATCAAGTCGTCTTTAAAAATTACTGCCGGGCGATCAGGGCATTTTTGTGATTGTTTTCTGAATATATTCTGAATAAGATTTTTAGTCGGCAAAGGCCGGTGGGTTTGGTTCCATTCGGTAACCAGTTGATGTTCTTCCTGCTGATCAAGAAAATTGATTTTTTTAATACTTAAGCCGGGTTTGTCTATGACCTGCTCAAGAATTCTGTGGTAATGATTCAAAAATCGCTGAATGGTTGAGGCTATGAAAATATCCGTATTATAGTCAAACGACAGATGCAGTCCTTTTTCGGTTTCAGCGGCACGCATCGTGAGGTCAAATTTAACCGTTGGATTTTCAAATTCCACCTGACTGATTTCAAGGTCCGGTAAATGAATGCGCTTGCGCTCTTCAGATGTGTGAACAAACATAACCTGAAACAGCGGCGTGTGGCTTAAATCGCGTTCCAGTTCAAGCGCTTCCACCAGCGTTTCGAAAGGCAGATCCTGGTGGGCAAAGGCATTCAGTGATGTTTCCTTGATCTGTCCAATGAATTCGTCATACGTTTGATTGGCTGTAAGATCGGCGCGGATAACCAGTGAGTTGACAAAAAATCCGATTAATGCTTCAGTGTCGAGCTGGTTACGGTTTGCAATGGGAATACCGATATTAATATCATCCTGATTTGAATACCGGGATAACAAAATATGCAGGGCGGATAAAAGCACCATAAAAGATGTTGTGCCCTTTTTAATTGAGAATTCCCGCACCTTTTCGAGAAGATCACGCGGTAGTAACAATCTTTCACTTGCGCCACGTCCGCTGCGGACTATCGGTCTCGGTAAATCGGTGGGCAGGTTTAAAACTTTCGGATATGGCTCCAGTTGCGATTTCCAGTAGCCAAGCTGCTTTTCGAATCTTTCCCCGCTCATCCATTTACGCTGCCATTGGGCAAAGTCGGCATATTGTATCTTCAATGGCGGTAGCGGTGAAGGTTTCCCTTCAATAAATGCGGAATAGAGGGCGGAAAATTCGGACATGATGACACCCATTGACCAACCGTCGGCGATGATGTGATGGAGAACAAATAACAGGATAAAATCATTTTCGTCCTGCTGGACAATAGTGATATATCCAAGAGGTCCTTTGTTCATATCAAACGTGCGACTGAATTTTTCTCTGATCAGCGCGTCCGTCTTTTTATCCTCATCGGATTCTGACCGATTGTCAATTTGTTCTATTTCAAGTTTAGGATTCCGGGAAACAATCTGCACCGCTTTCCCGCCGATGGTGGCAAAAGTGGTGCGCAATATTTCGTGTCTTTGTACAATTTCACTGATCGCTTTCTTAAATGCCCCGAGATCGAGTTTGCCCTGAAAACGGAGGGCCATAGGAATGTTATAAGCCGCCGTTTCCCGGTCAAGCTGATACAGAAACCAGAGTCTTTGCTGGGCATAAGACAATGGAAATGAATTAAATGCCGCACTCTTTTTTTGCAGCTTCTTTTCCAGTAATTTTCTTTTTTCAGGTGATAAGGACGCAATTTTCTTTTCAAGATCACTCATTCGATTCCTCGTCTTCCAAATCATCGGATTCACTGTTTAAGAGGGATTGTACCTCTTCATCACTCAATCCTTCTACTTCCTCCAGCAGGCTGGCCAAATCCTCATTACCGCGTTCGATGTGTTCAATTCCCTGCGTCGCGTCATCCACCTTTTGGACATCCGGGCTTAGCAGTGATTCGGCAATCCCGGCCACCGTTGGATTTTCAAATAATTTCCGCAATGGCATTTCAACACCAAAAGTTTCCCGGATACGCGACATGAATTTTGTGGCCAGCAGTGAATGTCCGCCCAGCTCAAAAAAATTGTCATAAACGCCCACTTTTTCCAGATTAAGTAACTCACCGACCATGGCAGCCAGTTTTTCTTCGTTTTCATTTCTGGGAGCCACGTACTCGCTTTCCAGATCGCGCCGGGTCTGATCCGGTTTGGGCAGCGCCTTGCGGTCTACTTTGCCGCTCGGTGTTAATGGCATGGTTTCCAGGACGACAAAAATCGACGGAACCATGTAATCCGGCACCTGCTGCTTCAGGTAACCGCGCAATTCGGCGCCGGAAATGTCTGCTCCGTCTTCCGAAACATAATAAGCCACTAAACGCTGATCGCCCGGCGTATCTTCCCGGACCAAAACCGCGGCGTCCCGGATGCTGTCGTGTTTGGTGAGCACGGCTTCGATTTCCCCAAGCTCGATACGGAATCCGCGCAGTTTTACCTGAAAATCGATGCGACCCATAAATTCAAGATTGCCGTCGGGCAGATAGCGCACCAGATCGCCGGTGCGGTACAGGCGGCTGCCTTTCCTGCCGCTGAACGGATCGGGGATAAATTTATCGGCGGTCAGATGGGGGCGCTTAAGATAGCCCCTGGCCAGTCCGACGCCGCCGACGCACAGTTCGCCGGGTACGCCGATGGGCACGGCCTGCCAGTTCTTATCCAATACATAAAGTTGAAAATTGTCGACGGCCCGGCCAATAGGCGGTTCTTTGGATGTATCGCCGCCGGTATCATACATGGAAGCACAAACCGTGGTTTCCGTCGGTCCGTAGGCGTTGACAAATTGCCGGTTCTGACCCCAGCGCCGCACCAGATCGGTGGTGCACTTTTCGCCGGCAGTGACGATGGTTTTCAATTCCGGTAATTCATCTTCCGGCATCACCGCCAGCACCGACGGGGGCAGGGTGACTGTGGTGACGTCATTGCTTTTCAGAACGTTCAACAATCCCTGTCCGGTGGTCAGTGATTCCTGATCGCTGAGCACCAGCGCCGCCCCGTTCAAAAGACCCATCACCGTTTCCCAGACCGAGGCGTCGAAACTCATCGGCGCGAATTGCAGAATGCGGCTTCGCGGCTGAATGCTGAAAGCTTTCTGCTGGGCCTGCGATAAATTGCAAAGCCCCTGATGCTGGAGCATCGTGCCCTTGGGCCGGCCGGTCGAACCGGAGGTGTAAATGACATAAGCCAGATTTTCAGGTATGGTGTTGCAGGGCGGATTCTCTTCCGCTTCCTGGTTGAATTTTTTCTTTTCCGAATCCAGCGCCAAAACTTCCAGTCCTTCCCGGTCGAATTGTCCGGCAACGGACTTGTGTGTTATCAGCGTGGCAATACCGGAGTCTTCGATCATGTAGGCAATGCGTTCCTGCGGATAGGTCGGATCGATGGGCAGGAAAGCGCCGCCGGCTTTCAGGATCGCCAGCACAGCCACCGGCACGTCAAGCGAACGGGGCAGACTGATGCCGACGATATCATCCGGACCGAGGCCCTTTTTCCTGAGATAATGAGCCAGTTGATTGGCACGAGTATTGAGTTCAGCATAACTCATTGTCTCGCCGGCGAATACAAGCGCCGTCTGATCGGGTTGTTTTTCCGCCCACTGCTCGAACAACTGGTGAACGGTCCGGTCAGCCGGAAATGCACGTTCAGTGGCATTCCATTTTTTGAAAAGTAATTCACGTTCGGCCTCAGCCAGATACCTGAGATTATCGAGCGGTTTTTTCATGTCGGCCAGGGCCTGTTCCAGCAGATTCCGGTAATGTCCGATCATCCGTTCAATTGTTTCTTTTTTGAACAGATCGGTGTTGTATTCGAATGACAAGCGGATGCCGTCTTCCGCTTCGATGCAATACAGGGAAAGATCATATTTGGCGGTTTTATTTTCCCCGCCGAAAGGATGGATGGTTACGCCGGGCAGTTCCATTCTGTCGAAGGGCGCATTTTGCAGGATAAAAGCCACCTGGAATATCGGCGCGTGACTCATATCCCGGTCCGGCTGCAGGACTTCAACTAACTGCTCGAAGGGTAAGTCCTGATGGGCGTAAGCGCTAAGGGTGCGCTGGCGCACCTGTTTCAATAAACTGCGGAATCCGGGATTTTCGGAAAAATCCGCTTTGAGTACCAGAGTGTTGACGAAAAAGCCGATCAGTTTTTCCGTTTCGGAATGGGTGCGGTTGGCAATCGGCGAACCGACCAGAACGGTATCCTGACCGCTGTAACGGTGCATCAGAGTTTGAAAGGCGGCCAGCAGCGTCATGAACAGGGTAACGCCTTCTTTCTGACTCAGATTGACCAAACCATCGGACAGAGTCTTGGGCATCTGCGCCTCAATTGTTCGTCCCTCAAAGGTCTGCATGGAGGGACGCGGATAGTCGGTCGGTAAATCCAGCACCGGCGGATTGGTACCGATCTCATTTTTCCAGAAATCCATCTGTTTGTCCAGCACTTCGCCCTGAAGCCAGTTGCGCTGCCAGACAGCGAAATCGGCATACTGCACAGGCAGATCAGGCAATGGCGATTCCTGTTCGTTTACGAACGCTTCATAGAGCGCGGCCACCTCCTGCACCAGCACACCCATGGACCAGCCGTCGGAAATGATGTGGTGCAGGGTAAACAGCGCCACATGATCATCGCTGTCGAGTTTGATCAGTTTAATGCGGAAGAGCGGACCTTTTTCAAGATTGAAGGACTGACCGGCTTCTCCAACGGCGAGCGCGCGGGCTTTGCTTCCGCGTTCCGATTCGGGCGTTTTACTCAAATCCTCAACCGGGATTGAAACGGTTAATTCCGGTTTGATCACCTGCAGCGGATCGCCGTCTACATTGGCGAAAGTCGTGCGCAGGGTTTCATGGCGGCGGATAATTTCATTAATACAGCTTTCCAGTACGGGAATGTCGAGTTTCCCTTTTAGACGGATCGCCGTCGGGATGTTGTAAAAGGAACCGCCCGGCGCAAGCAGATCCAGAAACCATAGCCGCTGCTGGGCAAAAGATACCGGCGCTTTGCCCTCATGCTCCGTCGGTTCGAGCGGCGGCGCGACCAGCGCTTCATCCCTGATTTTCAGTTTTTCAATTTCCATTGCCAGCGCTTCAATGGTCGGCGTTTCAAAGAATTTTTGCAGGGGAAAGTCGACCTCAAAGGCATCCCGGATCCGCGAAATAAGCTGTGTTGCCAGAAGCGAATGTCCGCCGATATTGAAGAAATTATCAGTAACGCCAATTTTGTCGGTTTTCAGAATGCGCCGCCAGATTCCGGCCAGTATTTCTTCCACCTGATTGCGCGGGGCGACAAAGGTACCGATTCGTTCCAGGTCGGCGGCTTCCGGGGCGGGCAGGGCCCTGCGATTCACTTTGCCGCTGGAGGTAAGCGGAAAGGCCTCCATTTTTATGAATGCCGAGGGAATCATATAATCCGGTAACTGCCCGCTTAAGTAATCGACTAAATCAGCGGGATCGATTTCCTGCTGTTCATTGGCGATGTAATAACCGACCAGAATTTGGCTTTCACCATTATCCTGACGGGCGATAACCACGGCGTCACGGATTGCCGGATGGGCATTAAGCACACTTTCGATTTCACCCAGCTCGATACGGAAGCCCCGTATTTTAATCTGAAAGTCAATGCGGCCGACAAATTCCAGCATACCGTCCGGCAGATAGCGCACCAGGTCGCCGGTTTTGTACATGCGCGCCCCCGCTTCCCCGCAAAAGGGATCGGGTATAAATTTTTCCGCGCTCAGATCGGGCCGGTTCAGATAACCGCGGGCCAGTCCGGCGCCGCTGATATGCAGTTCTCCAGGCACGCCTACCGGCTGCGGACGCAGGGCTTCATCCAAAACATAGAGCTTGACATTTTCCATCGGACGGCCGATCGGTACGCTGCGCCGCACATCAGTACGATGATCATGATGATACAACGATCCGCAGACCGTCACCTCAGTGGGACCGTAACCGTTGACGAAATCACGGCCCGGCGACCAGCGGGCTACCACTTCCGCCGAGCAGGCTTCGCCGGCCGAACCGACAACCTGCAAATCCGGCATATCGCGGTTATCCAGAATAGACAGCACCGAAGGCGGTAAAATGATGGTCGATATCTTTTGTTCGCGGAGCAGTTGCGGCAGTTCGCTTTCCGATAAAATCGTTTCCCGGCTTACCAGATGCAGCGTGGCGCCGTTGAGTAGAGCGGCCAGTATTTCCGCCACCGAGGCGTCGAAGCCGATCGAGGCAAATTGTAAAATTGATTTACCGTGAAGCACTTTGAAATGCCGACCCAGCGCCAGTCCGGTATTGATGGCACCGTAATGGGGCAACAGGGTGCCTTTCGGTTTACCCGTACTGCCCGAAGTATAGATGATATAGGCCAGATTTTGCGGATCGGTGCGGTTTTCAGGATTATCCGCTGCTTCGGCGGCGATGGCTTCTTTTTCAGTATCAAGGTTTATAATTGTTAATCCGGCCTGATTGATTCTTGCGGCCAGATCGTTTTGTGTAATGATGCATTCCGCGCCGCAGTCCTCCAGAATATAGTTAATCCGGTCATCGGGGTATGTGGGATCGAGCGGCACATAAGCGCTGCCGGCTTTCATTACTGCAAAGAGACTGATGATCAGATCGAAGGAACGTTCCAGAAAAATGGCCACCCGATCCTCCGTTTTAACGCCTTTATTATCCAGGTAACGGGCCATTTGATTGACATTACGGTTAAAGGCTTCGTAAGTCATTTTTTCGTCACCGAATTGCAGGGCGGTTGCCTGCGGATATTTTTCGACCTGCTGCTCTAACAACTGATGCACGCAGATATCCTGCGGGAAGTCCGATTTAACCTGATTCCATTCCACAGTCATTTTTTTGATTTCATCCGGCGACAGCAGGGGCAGTGTGCCTAGCGGTATTTGCGGATCCGCGGCAGTGTGTTCGAGCATGCCCTTCATTTGAGCGAGCATTTGTTCGATGATTTGCGGCGAAAATAATTTTGCCTCGTACGCCAGCTCCAGCACCAGCACATCGCGGGCGGCGGCAACAACGGTAATCGGATAATTGGTGCGCTCGAATGACTGCACATCGAAGAATTCCAGGCTGGATTTTTGCTGGTTCATGGACTGATCGACGGGATAATTTTCGAAAATGACGATGCTTTCGAACAGAGGCGTCTGACCCGGGATATCGCTCCACGTCTGCACCTCGGCCAGCGGACTGTATTCGTATTCCCTGATTGCCACGGCATCGGACTGAATTTTCTTCAGCATGGCTATGGCGGTCTCTTCATCCGAAAGTTGCACACGGATCGGCAAAGTGTTGATGAACAGGCCGGGAATGCTTTCCACACCTTCCAGCTCCGGCGGGCGACCGGAAACGGTGGCGCCGAAAACGACGTCATCCTGGCCGGCATAGCGGGCCAGTAATATTGCCCAGACGCCCTGCACAAGTGTATTGAGTGTCAATTGATTTTTCCGGGCGATGGCTTGCAGTTTTTCCGTTAATCCGGCGGAAAGGGGCAGGGTCTGTTTGTCGTAAGTGTTGCCGGCGTCCGCCGGAACATTGAAATTTTTGACAGTTAACGGCGTGGGCGAATCGAATCCCTGCAGTAATTTTTGCCAGAATGCCTGCGCCTTCTGCATATCCTGCTTCTGCTGCCACAGGATATAATCACGATACTGCCGGGCAGGGGGCAGATGAATATCTTTTTCATTGACCAGTGCTTCATAAAATAAAAAAAGTTCTTTGAGTAACAGGGGTAAGGACCAGCCGTCCAAAAGCAGATGGTGATTGCTCCAGACTGCCTGCCAGATATCGTCGCTGAAACGGATTATCGTCACCCGGATCAGGGGTGCTTTGGAAAGATTAAATCCCGTTTTCTTATCCTGAATAAGAAAGGCTTTAAATTTTTCTTCGCGTTCCTCGGTGCTTAAGTCGCGCCAGTCGAATTTTTGTACGGGTAATTCAACGGATTTATGCACAACCTGAAGCTGCTGCTCGAGTTTTTTGTAAACAAATCCAGTGCGCAGAATGCCGTGACGCTGAATAATCTTTTCAACCGCCTGCAGGAAAACTTCTTCTTTAAAGTTGCCGCGGATTTTAAACGTGGTCTGCTCGAAATAAGCGCCGCCTTCGGCATCCATCAGAGTATGGAACAGCATCCCCTGCTGCATCGGCGACAGCGGATAAACAGCTTCAATATTCTTTTTCGTTGATTTACTCATAGAAAAATAATCCTGTTATTCGTTTAATTCGGAAAGCAGATCATCCAGACTTTCCTTATCCAAATCGACTTCTTCGAAATCAGAAGGCGTGTAATCGCCCTGTTCGGATTTTTGACAATATTCGATAATATTCGTTAATTCATTAATAAAATTCCGGCCCAGCTTAGTGATGGTTTCGGCCTTAAATTTTTCTTTGCTGAACAAAATACTGAGTCTGAACTGCCCCTGATGAATACCGGCGCTGAAATCCAAAAGCTGCGTCCGGTCGTTTTCCGGCGAACGTTCCGCGCCGGCCTCTTCAGCGGGACGCACGGCAAAAGCGCTCTCCTGCATGCCGCCCTGATCAAACTGACCCAGATAGTTGAAACTGATCTGCGGATCGGGCAATTGCCGCATCGCATCCTGCACTTTCTCATCGGACAGGTAGCGCAATACGCCATAGCCGATGCCGTTTTGGGGCAGCGCCCGTACCTGCTCTTTCACCGACTTGATCGCTTCTCCCAATTCGGAAACGCCGCCCAGCGATAAGAACAGCGGATAGAGCGAAGTGAACCAGCCCACCGTTCGCGACAGGTCGACATCCTCTGAAACGGACTCCCGGCCGTGACCCTCCATCAGAATCCATAACTGATCCTGCCCGGTCCGGCGCTTAAAACTCTGCAAAAGGGCCGTGAGCAGAATCTCATTGATCTGTGTGTTGTAGACCGGCGGCACATCGCGCAGCAGCGCTTCGGTTAATTCTTTTTCAAGCGTAACTGTAATAATATTGCTGACCGCCTCGCTGTTTCCTCCCTGAACATTGTCCTCGGGCAGTGCCGTGAAGGGTTTCGCCGTCAGCGCCTGCCAGTATTTTATTTCCGGCTGCATGGCTTCTGATTTTGCATATTGCTGTAAAGCCTGCGACCAGTCTTTGACCGATGAAGTTTTCAGCGGCAGGCGCAGGGTCTGTTTCTTTTCCAAACGGCGGTAGACGCTCTGGATATCTTCCAACAGGATGCGCCAGGACACACCGTCGATCACCAGGTGATGACAGACGATATGCAGCCGGTCGCCGCGGCCTTCGGGCAGATGAAAATAAGTCATCCGCAGCATCGGGCCCTTTTCAATGTCCAGCGACTGCTGGGCCTGATTGCCCGCATCATTGATCCGGTCATCAAGATTATTGCCGTCGCTTTTTGAAAGATCGTGGTAATCGAAGGGCAGCGATTTGATTGTATTTTCAAAAACCGGCTGCTGTTTGTCTTTATCCCCGCCGAATCGCAGGCGCAGGGCGTCGTGATGCTCCATGATTTTGCGCAGGGTCTGTTCCAGTAAATGCGGGTCGAGTGATTCCCGCACTTCCAGCATCAGCGCCTGGTTAAAGTGATGGGGATTTTTTAATTGCCTCTCGAAAAAGTTATGCTGAACCGGCAGCAGTTCGAAGCCGCCTTCGATCATACCCTGTTCGGCCTTGACCGCCGTGCTTTTTTTGGCGGCCCGGGCCAGCTTTTCAATCGTTGGATTTTCGAATAAATCTTTGGGTGTAAGATGCAGACCCATTTGCCGGGCGCGGGCGATCACCTGAATGCTGATAATGGAATCACCGCCCAGCTCGAAGAAGTTATCGTGAATGTCCACAGCCTGAATATTCAATAAATCCTGCCAGATTCCGGCTAATATTTCTTCTTTTTCATTGGTCGGTCCCATATAATCGCTGCGTTCCGCATCCTGACTGATCTTCGGCACCGGCAGGGCTTTACGGTCAATTTTCCCGTGAGGATTCAGGGGTAATACATCCAGCAGTACGAAATGGGATGGAATCATGTATTCCGGCAGTTCAGCGCTGAGATAATCCCGCAATTGATTCGCCGGCAGATCAGCGCTGTCTGTTGGAACGAGGTAAGCCGCCAGACGCTGGTGACCCGGCTTATCCTCGCGTACAATTACAACAGCCTGTGCAACGTTTTCATGCCTGAGCAGGGCATTTTCGATCTCACCCAGTTCGATGCGAAATCCGCGCAGCTTAACCTGATGATCGGCACGACCGGCGAAGCTCAGCGTTCTGTCGGCACGGGAACGCACCAGGTCACCGGTTTTATACATCCGTTCGCCGCTTTGCCCGCTAAATGGATCGGGGATAAAATTTGCCGCAGTCAGTGCCGGACGATTCAGGTAGCCGCGCGCCAGGCCGGCTCCGGCAATGTGCAGCTCACCGATGACGTTGGCTGGTACCGGATTGAGATTATCATCCAGCACGTAAAAACGGGCGTTGGAAACCGGCCGTCCGATGGTCGGTTTGTCGGGATACTGCTTTACCGGACAAATGGTGGAATCGACCGTGCATTCGGTCGGTCCGTACATATTATAAAAATTGATGCCGGGGTTGGTTTTCAGTCTGTTCCACAAGTCCTCATCAATGGCTTCGCCGCCGGGCAGAACGTCGGAAAGGCTGAGTCCGTCGGAAGCATCTAATCCCTGATCACTGAGTAATTTAAGCTGCGAGGGCACGCAGTCCAGTAATTCGATTTGATGTTGCCGCAGATAGTCCAGCATGGCCTGACCGTCATAGCGCACTTCATCGGGAATTATATACAGGGTGTGGCCGCGGGTCAGCATGACCAGTTGCTGAACGGAAGCATCGAATGCAAAAGGCGCATTCAGACTGATCCGTTTTTTCAAACCGCCGTTTCGGCTGTAGATGACCTGATCCAGATTTTCGGCCAGATGCTGGGCCGAACGATGACTGATCATCACGCCCTTTGGTTTTCCGGTGGAACCGGAAGTGTAGATGATGTAAGCCAGATGTTCGGCAATGACCCGGGTCCTGGGATTATCGGAGTTCTGCCGGCCCAGTTCTTTACTGAGTGCCTGACTATTGAGGATTTTTATGCCTGCCGGAAGCTGTGTCTCTTTTGATGTGAGCATAAATGATGCACCGGCGTCAGCCATCATATAAGCGATCCGCTCTTCAGGATAGGCCGGATCAACCGGCAAATATGCGGCCCCGGCTTTCAGCACGGCGAAAATATTAACCACCGTCTGCACCGATCGTTCACCGAGTACGGCAACGATCGATTCTGTCCGGACGCCATGTTCCATCAGATACCGGGCCAGCCGGTTGGCCTGTGCATTTAATTCTCCGAAGGTCAGACTGGTTTGTCCGTCGGATACGGCTGTCTGATCAGGCGCCGCTTCGGCCTGTTCTTCCAGTGACTGATGCAGACATTTTGCGGCAGGAAAGGTTAGCGGCGGAGTCGCATTGAATTCATGAATGATCTGCCGGTATTCTTTTTCATCGAAAAGCGGGCAGCGGTCGATAGCCATTTGCGGATCATCGAGCAGACATTCGATAATGGCCTGAAAATGGCGCAGCATCCGGGCCGCGCTACGCTCCGTAAATAAATCACTGCTGTATTCCCAGAGGCCGCCGATTTGGCCACCGTGTTCAGCCATCGAAAGATTCAGGTCGAATTTGGCAATGCCGGTATCCAGTTCCAGCGGTTCGAAGGCCAGCGTATCCAGTCGTTGTCCTCGGATAAGCGGCGGCTGGTAGGTAAGCATCACCTGAAATAAGGGATTATGACTGAGATTGCGTTCGATATCCAGACTGTCGACGATTTTTTCAAAGGGTACGTCCTGATGCTTGAAAACCGCGACAGCCGACGTTTTCAGTTGTTCGAATAAGGCTTCAAAAGTCATGCCCCGTTCGATGTCGGCGCGGATGACCAGGGTGTTGATAAAAAAGCCGATCAAATTTTCGATTTCCCGGCGATTGCGATTGGCAGCGGCCATGCCTGTCAGGATAGTCTGCTGACGGGCATAGCGGTAAAGCAGTCCGTTCAAAGCGGTGAGCAGGAACATAAAAATCGTGGAATCGTGCTCCTGCGCCCAGTTTTTTATTTTACGGGAAAGGGCTTCGGACAATTGAAAGCGTAACTGTCCGCCTTTAAAAGTCCGGACGGCCGGTCGCGGAAAATCGGTGGGCAGTTCAAGCATCGTAGGCGCATCTTTGAAATAGACCTTCCAGAACTCCAGTTCATTTTCCAGTTTTTTACTCTGCAGCCGGCTGCGCTGCCAGGCGGCATAATCGGCGTACTGTACGGGCAGCGGCGCAAGTTTGACTGCTTTATTTTTGACTATTGCTTCGTAAATGACTAACAACTCGCGCATGAAAATGCCCAGCGATAAGCCGTCCGAAATGATGTGATGCATGTTGAGCAGCAGCAGAGATTCATCGCTGTCAACTTCGATCAGAGTAACCCGCAGTAACGGACCTTCAGCCAGATTGAATGGTTTCAGGGCTTCTTTGCGCAGCATTTCACGTGCTTTTTCCTCCCTTTTTTCGGGGGGTGTATCCGTTAAACAAATGCGGCGGATATCGAAATTTGCTTTCGGCAAAATTTGCTGAAAGGCTTTCCCGTCGCTGGCTTTGAAAACCGTGCGCAGGGATTGCTGCCGCTGGGCCAGGCGTTGCAGCGCTGCACTGAAGCGCGGCTGATCCAGATTGCCGCTGACCCGGACTGCCACCGGCATGTTATAATGGGCGCTGTCCGGTTCGAGCTGATCAAGAAACCACAGCCGTTCCTGGGCAAATGATAAGGGCGCTTTATTTTCCTGTGGCAGCCGGGGGATGGTTTGCAGTGATTTACCCATCTGCTGGTCAAGGCCAGGGCGCGACTCATACCCGAAGGCCTCGATCAGTTCCCAGGCGGCATCGCTGAGATAATTTTCTTTCAGATTGTTCTTCCATTGATAGGCGCGGTCACTGGTTATGCCTTTATGTTCATGAAAACGTACATCGCCCAGCATTTTAGACAATTCGTTCAGCCCTGTGGTCATGCGCTTTTCTTTATCCTTTTGCGGGACCAGCATATCGGGATGAAAATCAATGTCCAGAAAATTACAAACCCGCTGCATTTCTTCCTGCGGCTGTGTCACCAGATCTTCGTAGCGCAAACGCATCCGTCGTTCTTGCGGGATGGAATTGAAAAAAGCCAGGATATTCTGATGACTGATGATCCAGATCATCTCGGCCAACTGGCGCGGTGTAAAATCGTGGCTATCGGTAAAAAACGGCGGATAGAATACGTGCAGGCGCGCCTTTTCAAACGATGGAATGACACCGTAGGGATGACGGATCAGATGAATGAATCTGGGATTGTCAAACCACCTTTCAGCCTGCTGCATGATTTTTTCGGACAGGGCGTAATTGGGTGTTTTATCAACGAAGATGCGGTCGTTTAGCCAGGATTGCATCTCACCGTAAAAGGCAGCGGTCGAAAAATTCCGGTCTTCATAAGATAGCATGAGTTTTCGTGCTTCGCTTTCGTCACAGTTCTTTAGCTCCATGATGGTGCGGATGGTGCCGTCCAGCCAGAAGTCGTTGCGGCCGCTGAGCAGGGTTTTCCGTTCCTGCAGTGTACCGTAGTTAAGCAGTTGCAATTCGGGCGGTGAAAATAACAGGGGGTGCCCGCCGAGCATGGCCCGCGTTAAGGTCGATCCGGAACGCGGCGAAGACAGTACAAAAACTGCGGGCGGATTCTTTTTTGTCTCAGCTTCAGCAGTTTTTTTATAGTCGGATGTGAAAATAATCCGGCGCAGCGCTTTGATTTGTTCGCCGGTAACTCTGGCATCGCCGCTGCTTTTGATTTTTTCACCGCTGATCCGTGCGGCGCTTTGCGGATATTCCTTCTTGATGTAGTCACAAAGCCGGGCAATGGTCGGGGCGTCGTAAATGGCCACGATGTAAACATACTCACCTAATTCTTCCTGCAGACGATTGACGAAAACCGCGCCCTGAATGGAATTGCCGCCGATGCTGAAAAAATTGTCGTGAATCCCGATACGTTCGATTTTCAGTATCTCACGCCACAGATTATAAACGAACAGTTCCAGTTTTGTGGAAGGCGCCACATATTCGCCGTCCCTGCCGGTCATTTCGCTATCCGGGTCGGGCAGGGCGTCCTTGTCGATTTTACCGCTGCTTTTCAACGGCATTTCATCAAGGAAAACCACGAATGCCGGGACCATATATTCAGGTACGTGTTTATTCAGGTGATTTTTGATATCCGCAGCAGTCAATTCGTTTTCAGTTTCGCGGACGATATAGGCGGCCAGTTGCCGGTTGCCTGCTTTATCTTTCTTTACGGCCACGGCGGAAAGTTTCACCGCCGGATGCCTGTCCAGATGGGTTTCAATTTCTCCCAGCTCGATCCGAAAACTGCGGATGTTTACCTGATCATCTACCCGCCCGATAAAATCGATCTGACCGTCGGGCAGGAAACGTCCCAGATCGCCGGTGCGGTACAAGCGGCTCCCCGCCTCACTGCTGAAAGGATCGGGTACGAATTTATCCGCCGTTAAATCGGGACGGTTCAGATATCCCCGGGCCAGGGCTATACCGCCGATGTAAACCTCACCGGGCATGCCCACCGGCGTCGGTTCCATTTTCGAATCCAGAATATAGACGTTTACGTTGTCCAGCGGTCTGCCGATAGGCACCCTCAGACCCGTTATTTTATCCCCAATGATATTGATCGCCGTAGCCACGGTGTTTTCCGTAGGACCGTAGCCGTTAATGAACCGGACGTGTGCTGACCATTGATTAGCCAGTTCGGGCGGACAGGTTTCTCCCATCGAAGTAACCGCACGCAGATCGGGGAAATCCTGTGGATCAAGCATGGTCAGCAGTGAGGGTGACAAAACCAGGTTAGTCAGTTTATTTGTCTTAATTGTCTCATTTAGCTTCTGGGCGGACAGATGTTCGCCGCGATTCATTAAAACCAGCGTCGCCCCCAGACTCAGTGGCGTCAGTATTTCTTCCACAGAAGCATCGAAACTTGGCGAGGCAAATTGCAGAACGCGGCTGCCGGGTGCGACTTTGCTGGCCGTACCCAATGCCATGGTCAGATTGGGCAGTCCGCGATGGGTCAGCATTACGCCCTTGGGTTTGCCGGTCGATCCCGAGGTATAAATAAGATAGGCCAGATTGGCCAAATCTGTTTTAATTAGCGGATTGACGGATGAATAGTTTTTCAATTCATCCTGCAAGGCATCGTAATAAAGAATTTTTCCAGTGAAATTTTCAAATACCGGGTGTAAACTTTTCTCAGTCAGCAAAAATGATGTGCCGGTATCCTCAATAATAAAACGGATGCGTTCCGCCGGATGATGCACATCGAGTGGTAGGAATGCGCCGCCTGTTTTCAGGACGGCCAGCAGACTGATAATCATATCCGGCGTCGGTTGCTGGGCGATGGCGACTATTTTTTCTGGCCCCACACCGGCTTCGATCAGTAAGGCTGCCAGCCGGTTGGCCGATGCATTCAGTTCACCGTAGGTCAGCGTTCGATCCTCATAAATCAATGCCGTCGCATCCGGTGCGGTTTCGGCCTGATTTTCAAAAATATGATGGATGCAGCGCTTATCGGGCAGCGGTTTTCGGGTATCGTTCCATTCATGCAGTATTTGGTACTTTTCGGCGGCGCTGAGCAGGGGAATATCCCGCAGCCTGATTGTATCGTCTTTGGTAACTGTATCCAGGATGGTTAAGTAATGGCGGATGAATCGCTCAATCGTCGGGGCATCGAACAAATCGCTTCGGAAACCCATCAGACCGTTGATATGATCCGCTTCTTCTTCCATAATCAGTGTTAAATCAAATTTTACATTTTTGAGTCTTGTTTCGTAAATCGATATTTCCAGATCGGGCAGGGCCAGCTTACCCTTTGGTGCGTTCTGCAGCACAAAAAGGATCTGAAATAATGAAGGATAGGTAAGCGTACGATCCGGCTGTAGTGCCTCAACCAGACGTTCGTATGGTAAATCATGATTAGCAAAAGCATCCAATGCTGTGTTTTTTATCTGTTTAAGAAAATCCGAAAAACGGGGATTATCGCTAAGATCGCTGCGGATGATCAAAATATTGATCAGGAAGCCCATCAACCGTTTCAGATCCGGTATCTCGCGATTTGCTATGGTTGTTCCTACGTTGATGTCTTCCTGACCTGTATGCAGATACAATAAAGCCTGGAAAGCAGCCATCAGCGACATAAATAGCGTAACACCGTTTTGACGGTTTTTCCTGTGCAGGCGGTTCAGCAGATCGGCGGGAATTTTAAAGGGTATGTGGCTGCCTCTGAAAGAGGGTACCGCCGGACGCTGTCGGTCAAAGGGTAAATCCAGATAAGTTTTTGCACCGGAAACCTGCTTGAGCCAGTAATTTAGTTGTTTATCAATGTTCTGAGATTGCAGCCACTGATTTTGCCAGGCAGCGTAGTCGGCGTATTGAATTGGCAGCGGCTCGAGGAAAGGTTTAGCCTTTTTATGAAATGCGGAATAATATAATGCAAAATCTTCGACGAATACGGCAATCGACCAGCCATCGGAAACGATGTGATGCATGAGCAGTAATAAAATATGCCAGTCCGGTGCGCGCCGGTACAGTTTAACCCGGATCAGCGGACCGGTGGCCAGGTTAAACGGACGATTGATATCTTCCTGCATCAGTTCTGAAAATGTCTTGTCGTCCATTATTTCCGTATCCACGGGATCGAGATCGAAGGCAATATCCGGTAGTATACGCTGCTGCGGTTCGCCGTGCACGGGCGGGAAAACGGCGCGCAAAACTTCATGGCGTTGGGTAATAGCCTTAAGACTTTTTTCCAGTGCTTCAAAATCCAGATTGCCGCACATGTTCACCGCCGAGGGCATGCTGTAAAAGGGACTGTCCGGTTCCAGTTGCTGCATAAACCACAACTGTTTTTGCTGGGTGGATAAGGGGTAATCGTCCTGATTTTCGCGCTTATTGATTCTGGCGCGCGGAACCTTTTTACCCGCTGCCTTTAATTTCTTCAGCAGCAGCTCGCGCTGCTCCGGTGATAAGTTTGCCAATCTTTTTGATAAGTCGGCCATCCTATTCCTCGTCAAGCTCACTTAACATATCTGCCAAATCATCCTGATCCAGTTCGACATCCTCGAAATCCGAGGGTGTGTATTCAACCTGCTCGGATTGTTTACAGAGATCGATTATTGATTTTAGTTCAGTTAAATAATTTTCAGCCAATGCTGTCATTGTTTCCTTTTCAAATTTCTCGCCGCTGTAAAGAATGTTCAGGGTAAACTGCCCCTGATGAATACCGGCGCTGAAATCCAAAAGCTGCGTCCGGTCGTTTTCCGGCGAACGTTCCGCGCCGGCCTCTTCAGCGGGACGCACGGCAAAAGCGCTCTCCTGCATGCCGCCCTGATCAAACTGACCCAGATAGTTGAAACTGATCTGCGGATCGGGCAATTGCCGCATCGCATCCTGCACTTTCTCATCGGACAGGTAGCGCAATACGCCATAGCCGATGCCGTTTTGGGGCAGCGCCCGTACCTGCTCTTTCACCGACTTGATCGCTTCTCCCAATTCGGAAACGCCGCCCAGCGATAAGAACAGCGGATAGAGCGAAGTGAACCAGCCCACCGTTCGCGACAGGTCGACATCCTCTGAAACGGACTCCCGGCCGTGACCCTCCATCAGAATCCATAACTGATCCTGCCCGGTCCGGCGCTTAAAACTCTGCAAAAGGGCCGTGAGCAGAATCTCATTGATCTGTGTGTTGTAGACCGGCGGCACATCGCGCAGCAGCGCTTCGGTTAATTCTTTTTCAAGCGTAACTGTAATAATATTGCTGACCGCCTCGCTGTTTCCTCCCTGAACATTGTCCTCGGGCAGTGCCGTGAAGGGTTTCGCCGTCAGCGCCTGCCAGTATTTTATTTCCGGCTGCATGGCTTCTGATTTTGCATATTGCTGTAAAGCCTGCGACCAGTCTTTGACCGATGAAGTTTTCAGCGGCAGGCGCAGGGTCTGTTTCTTTTCCAAACGGCGGTAGACGCTCTGGATATCTTCCAACAGGATGCGCCAGGACACACCGTCGATCACCAGGTGATGACAGACGATATGCAGCCGGTCGCCGCGGCCTTCGGGCAGATGAAAATAAGTCATCCGCAGCATCGGGCCCTTTTCAATGTCCAGCGACTGCTGGGCCTGATTGCCCGCATCATTGATCCGGTCATCAAGATTATTGCCGTCGCTTTTTGAAAGATCGTGGTAATCGAAGGGCAGCGATTTGATTGTATTTTCAAAAACCGGCTGCTGTTTGTCTTTATCCCCGCCGAATCGCAGGCGCAGGGCGTCGTGATGCTCCATGATTTTGCGCAGGGTCTGTTCCAGTAAATGCGGGTCGAGTGATTCCCGCACTTCCAGCATCAGCGCCTGGTTAAAGTGATGGGGATTTTTTAATTGCCTCTCGAAAAAGTTATGCTGAACCGGCAGCAGTTCGAAGCCGCCTTCGATCATACCCTGTTCGGCCTTGACCGCCGTGCTTTTTTTGGCGGCCCGGGCCAGCTTTTCAATCGTTGGATTTTCGAATAAATCTTTGGGTGTAAGATGCAGACCCATTTGCCGGGCGCGGGCGATCACCTGAATGCTGATAATGGAATCACCGCCCAGCTCGAAGAAGTTATCGTGCACACCGACGGTTTGCAAATTTAAAAGCTCGCTCCAGATTTCCGCCAAAATGGTCTCTTTTTCCGAACTGGCCTGCTTAAACTCGGATGACAGGGCAATGGTGGCGCTATCCGGCGCCGGCAGTTTTTTACGGTCGGTTTTTCCGTTGGGCAGTAAGGGGATTTCGTCCAGCGGAATATAAAAAACCGGAATCATGTAATCGGGCAGTTGCTGCTGCAAATGTGCGCGTAAATCCCCGGGATCGGCTTCAGCCTTTTCTTTGATGGTGTAATAGGCGCTGATCTGTTTCAGTCCCGGTTTGTCCTCACGTACGATTACCACGGCATCGGCAATGGCCGGGTGTTTTTTCAGTGTATTTTCGATTTCACCCAGCTCGATGCGGAATCCGCGTACTTTAACCTGATCGTCGATGCGTCCGTGAAATTTAAGATTGCCGCCGGGCTGCATACTGACCAGGTCGCCGCTGCGGTACATGCGTTCGCCCTTCTTATTTGCAAAGGGATCGGGCAGAAATTTTTCCGCGGTCAGATCGGGTCGGTCCACATAACCGCGCGCCACCCCTTTCCCGCTGATAAGCAATTCACCGGGAACGCCTTCCGGCACTACATTCATATTTCGGTCCAGAATATAAAAACGCAGGTTATGGGCCGGGCGACCGATCAAAGGTTCCTCAAACGGATCGCTTATTTTTAAAATGGTCGCATTTACGGCGCACTCGGTGGGACCGTATAAATTGAAAAACTGAATGTCCCGGTGTTCGCACATGGTCTGCCAGAGGGCCTGATCAATCGCTTCACCGCCGGGCATGATCACGCGCGGTTTCCAGACCGTGGAAGTGAGCAGTCCCGCTTCCACCAGCAGCTTCAACTGCGAAGGCACGCAGTCGAGCACATCGATATGCTGTTCCTCGATGTATGTTTTCAGCATTTCGCCGTCATTGCGGAAATCCTGCGGAATAAACACCAGCGTGTGGCCTTCGGCCAGCATAATAATCTGTTCCACCGAGGCGTCAAATGCGAACGGCGCGTTCAAACTGAGGCGGTATTTATTATCAGGCAGGCTGGCATAAACCTGTTTATTCATATTGGCCAGCAGGTGCAGGGCGTTGCCATGTTCCAGCATCACCCCTTTGGGCCGCCCCGTCGAACCGGAAGTGTAAATCACATAAGCAATATGACCGGCATCGATGGAAATCGACGGATTTTCACTGGCCTGTGCAGCGAGCGCTGTTTCCATCTGATCCAGATGCAGCACCGGACAGGCTGCTTCACCCAGATCAAGATCGGAAGAATCGGGATTAACAATAAATTTGGCATGGGCATCATCCAGAATATAATCGATCCGTTCTTTGGGATAGAAAGGATCGATTGGCAGATAGGCGGCGCCCGCTTTCCAGATCGCCATCAGCCCGATAACCGAGGCAACACTGCGGTTGGCCACCAGACCGATCATATCGTCACGGCCCACGCCCTGTTCGATCAGATAACGGGCCAACTGATTGGCGCGGCGGTTTAATTCGCCGTAGCTGAGTTGTGTATCCGGATCAACAACCGCAATATGATTGGGCGCCTGAGCCGTCTGCGCTTCGAAGAGTCGCGGAATAACCGTGTCTTCAGCGACCGGAATGGCGCCACGGTCCAGTTGTCCGATAATTTCATTTTCCTCTTCAGAATCCAACAGGGATATCGATGTAACCGGCTTATCCCGCGCGGCAATAAGATTTTCCGTAAGCCGCATGTAATGGCGGATATAGCGTTCGATGGTTGCCTCATCGAATAAATCGGTGTTGTATTCCCACTCGCCGATAATCCGGTCGAAGCGTTCCAGCAGGGTCAGATTGATATCAAATTTTGCCGTCTCGGTATCGGTGGGGATCGGTTTCATGGATAAACCGGGAACTTCGATGAGATTGACTGAATCGGGCTGCAGCGAAAACATCACCTGAAAAAGCGGGGTGTGACTCATATTGCGTTCCGGTTCCAGTTCGTCCACCAGTTTTTCGAAGGGAATGTCCTGATTTTCAAAAGCTTCGATGAGATTATTTTGCACCTGTTTCAGCAGATCGTCGAACACATGATCGGAATTGATCAGCGTGCGGATTACCAGCGTATTGACAAAAAATCCGATCAAATGCTCGACCTCTTCGCGGTTGCGATAGGCATTGGGCGTGCCGACCAGAATATCATCCTGTCCCGAATAACGGGCCAGCAGAATTTGATAGACAGTGAGCATGACACTAAACAGGGTGCAGTTACAACTGCGGGCGAAGGCTTTGATTTTATCCGACGCCTCGCGGTCGAAGCGGAAGGTGATCCGTTTACCGTTGTAGGTTTTAACCGGCGGTCTGGGATGATCGGTGGGCAGGTCGAGTCGCGCCGGCGCCCCGGCCAGTTTTTCATGCCAGTAGCTGAGCTGCCGCTGCATCACGCGTGCCTGCAGCCATTCCCGCTGCCAGGCGGCATAATCGGCGTACTGGATTTCCAGCTCGGGCAGTTTCAGCTCGGACTGGTTAAGGTGGTGATTATATAATGCGGCGAACTCTCTGAAAAAGATGCCCAGCGACCAGCCGTCGGCAATGATGTGGTGAATAACCATGATCATGATCAGTTCGTCATCATTCAGCACAATATATCGGAATCGAACCAGCGGACCGGTTTCGATATTGAACGGTTTTTTGGATTCTTCAGAAATGATTTGTTTTATTTTCGGATCGTCAGCCGGGGTGCCCTGCATATAGTCAACGATATTTTCACTGCGAGGATCCGGATAGATTTGCTGATAGGCTTTACCGTCTTTCGTATAAAAATGCGTGCGCAACGACTCATGGCGATTAAAAATGGTCAGCAATGTTTTCGTGAACGGTTCCTCCGCGAGCCGGCCTTTCATGTGAACCGCCACCGGAATATTGTACTGGGGATTACCCGGATCCATCTGTTCCAGGAACCAGAGACGTTGCTGGGCAAAGGATAGCGGCAGACGTTCCGTACGCGGAATTTTCTGAATTTTAGAAAGGGCTGCGGAATGCGTTTTTGTCGCTTCTTTTTCAACTTCATAACCCAGCTTTTCGGCCAGCTCCCAGGAAGTATCGCTGAGAAAATCTTCTTTGTGATGCTCGCGCCAGCGGTCGATTACTTTGGTATTTATGTTGCGGTGCAGGTAAAATTTGAAATCGCCGACCATCTGGGAATTCTTGCGGGCGGCGTCTGTCATTTTCTGTCCCTGATAGGGTTTGAGCATTTCCTCATCAAAATCGATCTGCAGAAAGCGGCACAGCGCCGAGAGCTGCGCTTCCGGATCGCGCAGGATGTCCTCGAATTTTACCTGAAAATAGCGGTCAGCGGGAACTCTGGCTGAGAAATCCAGAATGTTGCGGTGACTGAGCTGCCAGATCAGTTCGGCCAGTTCCCGCCGCGTGTAGGGATGCTTATGGCGGAAAAAGTTCTGATCCAGTTTGGCCTCGATAAACGAATAAATCATCGCGTAAGGATGACGCAGCAGGTGAATGTAAAGCGGTTCCTCAAAATCGGTTTCAGCGCGTTCTAAAACCTTCTTATCAAATGGATAAGTGGGCGTTTTGTCGACCAGCAGCCGTCCGCCTATATTTGACTGCAGCAACCGGTAAAATGATTTGACGGGCCAGTCGGTCTGTTCTTTTTCACGCATCATTGCTTTGGCTGAGTCAAAATCGAGATCGAAAATTTCCATCAAAGCGCGGATGGGTGATTCAAGCCAGATTTCCAGACCATCCTGTGAAAATTCGTCATAGCGTTCGCCGAGTGTATTAAAGGACAGTAAATCCAACTCCGGCGGGGAAAATAATTTTTTGTTGCCGGCCAGCATAATGCGCAGCAGGGTCGAACCGGATCGGGGCGGCGACAGCGCAAATACCGCGCGGGGATTTTTCTTCCCGTCCTGTTTAAAATCGGGCAGCGGCTTGATGATGGTTTTAAAATGATCGAAATCCTGTTTTTTCAGCTTTTTTATTTCGGCATCGGCAACCCGCAGTTTAACGCCGTAATCGGATGAAATGGCATCACCGAAATTTTTCTTTACTTCTTCGGGATAGTATTCAAACACATATGCGGCAAACTCGGCGATACGCGGCGCTTTGAACACACCGGCGACATGGGCTTCGACATTAAAATCCTTCTGCAGTTTATTGTTGAAAACAGCGGCCTGCAGGGAATTGCCGCCCAGCTCGAAGAAATTATCGTGAATGCCGATTTTGTCGATTTTCAGTATTTCCTGCCAGCTTTCGGCCAGATATTCTTCCAGGGGATTGCGCGGGGCTACGTAGTCTTCGGTGGTGCTGCGCTGCTGATCCGGTTTGGGCAATGCCCGGCGATCCAGTTTGCCGTTGGGTGTAATTGGTAATTTTTCCAGTTGCACCATTACCGGGGGAATCATATAGTCCGGCAGTTTACCTTTCAGGTACTGCTTCAGGGCCCCGGGATTGAATTGATCGTTTACTGAAACGATATAGGCGGCCAGTTGTTTGGCGCCCGGCAGATCTTCGCGGGCAATCACCGCGCAGTCCTTAACTGCCAGATTTTCCTTTAAAATGGTTTCGATCTCACCCAGCTCCACACGGAATCCGCGTATTTTAACCTGCTGATCGATGCGCCCCAGGAATTCCACGTTACCATCCGGTCGATAGCGAACCAGGTCGCCGGATCGGTAAAGGCGGCTGTCCGGATCGCTGTCAAAGGGATCGCTCATAAATCGTTCTTCGCTTAGTCCCGGCCGGTTATGATAGCCGAAGGCCAGTCCGTCGCCGCCTAAGAGCAGTTCACCGGGAATACCGACCGGTACGGGCTGATGGTATTTGTCCACGATATAATGGTAAGAATTGGCAATCGGCTTGCCGATGGGAATGGTGAGTTCATCTTCAGAAAGTTCTTTTGCCTCGTAACAGGCGGAAAAAGTCGTGTTCTCCGTCGGTCCGTAACCATTAATCAAATGTTTTGGCGGGGCGCTGTTCAAAACTTTTCTGAAGGATTGAACATCGGCGGCATCCCCGCCGGTCAGCAGATAGTTCATATTTTTGAAGGCATCCGGTATATCGAGAACAATCTGATTAAACAGGGCGCTGGTCAGAAACATCGCCGTAATCTTTTTTTCATTAATTTCTCTGGCAAAGGACTGAATGGAAAGCACCAGGTCTTTTTCGAATCCCACCAGCGTAGCCCCGGTTAAAAATGTCCCCCAAATCTCTAAGGTAGCGGCATCGAAGGTGGCGTTGGAAATCTGGGCGATGCGTTCGCCGGGACCAAGTTGTATATAATTGGTATTGATAACCAAACGGCTGATCGCCCGGTGGGGCACGGTCACCCCTTTGGGTTTGCCCGTGGAACCGGATGTGTAGATGATGTAAGCGGGGCTGTTGCCGTCGTTTTTCGGCGGCAGATTGCCGTCAGCCTTGGCGGCAGATGCGCTACGCAGCGTTTCGATGGTCAGCATTTCCGATTGATCGGAATCGATTTTCGTGAGCAGCGCTTCCTCGCTGATCAGCAGTTTGGCGCCGCAGTCTTCCAGCATGAACAGCATCCGTTCCCGCGGATAGGCGGTGTCCAGCGGCACGTAATAGCCGCCGGCCTTGAGAATGGCCAGAATGGTGACGAACATATCCGGCGTCCGTTCCATGTAAAGGGCCGCCGGATCGCCGGCGGAAATACCCTTTTCGCTCAATACACGGGCAAATTGGTTGGCGCGGCGGTTGAGCTGATCAAAGGTGAGGGTTGTTTCAGCGAAGGCCATTACCACCAGGTCGGTATATTTTTTCGCTGTTTCTTCGAAGATAACGTTAACGGCTTTATTCTTTGGATAGGGACGCTTTGTATCATTCCAGCGGTGCAGGATGTCGTTTTTTTCATCCGCGGTCATCAGGGAAAGATTGCTGATTTCAGCAGCGGGATTTTTCGTGATATTATTCAGCAGATTTACAAAATAGTGCGCGAGCCGCTCAATGGTGGCCGCTTCGAATAAATCGCTGTTATATTCGAGGGTTGCTTCGATTACACTTTCCTTTTCCAGCATCAGCATCAGCAGATCGAATTTGGCCACTTCGACTTCGATATCTTCCTGGGTAATTTTTACGGAATCTATGTTCAGCTCCTCGAAAGGAGATTGCTGCAGGTCGAACATCACCTGAAACAGGGGCGAATGGCTCAGTTCGTGATCCGGGGCCAGCGCTTCGACAATTTTTTCAAAAGGCACATCCTGATTGTCCGAGGCTTCGGCGATGTTTTGCTGTACGCGCCGGATCAGTTCCCCGAAGGTCAGCGACTTACTGAAATCGGCGCGCAGTACGACCGTATTGACAAAATAACCGATGATATCTTCCGTTTCGCGGCGGTTGCGGTTGGCAATCGGGGCGCCGACACCGAAATCATCCTGACCGGTAACCTTATGCAGAAAAACCTGAAAAGCGGCCATTAACATATTATACAGCGAAACTTTATTCTGCTTTGACAAAGCGCGCAGCTTTTTTGTCAGTGTTTCACCGATGGTAAAACGGTAATGACGGCCATTGTAAGTCTGGATCGACGGACGCGGTTTGTCGGCGATCAGTTCCAGAACCGGCGGCATCCCCCGCAGATACGATTTCCAGAAGTCCAGTTGTTTTTGTTGTTTTTCATCGGAGGCCTGTTTCTGCCGCCAGACCGCATAGTCGGCAAACTGTAATTCTGGCGGGGGCAGGGGATTATCCTGATTTTCGGTCAGCGCTTTATAAATGAATGAAAAGTCCTTAATGAAAATGCCCAGCGACCAGCCGTCGGCAATGATGTGGTGCAACACCAGGCTGAAAACATGCAGGTTATCTTTCAGCCGGATCAGATGCAGATGGTACAGGGGATAGCGTTCGATTTTGAAAACGACCGCGGCGTCGGCCTTAAGCAGGCGATGCAGCTCGTTTTCCTGTTCGTTGCCGTTGAACTCGCTCAGATCGGTTTTCTTTAATTGAAGCTCGGGCGCATCATGAATTTTTTGCTCCGGCTGACCCTTATCCGTGGTCGGAAAATGGGCGCGCAGAATTTCATGGCGTTCGAGGATCATTCTGACGCTTTCTTTCAGTTTTTTAATATTTAACGGACCCTCGATTCGCACTGCCAAAGGGATATTGTAAAAAGGACTGTCCGGCTGCAGTTGATATAAAAACCATAAACTGTGCTGTGAGGCGGTCAGCGGTCGGAAATCCGGATTGTCCCTTTTGGCAATGGTCTCTTTTTTGGGCTTTTGCCCCTTTTGTTGCTGTAGCTTTTTAAGCAGCAGTTCGCGTTGTTCGGGCGATAGCTTGCTTAACCGGTCTTTTAAATCAGTCATCTTATTAAACTCACTCAGGATAAAATATTAAAAATGATATTTTCTAATCCGCATCGTCATCCGGATTTTCCAGTTCATCAAGCAATCTGGCCAGTTCTTCTTCATCATGCCCGCTGGCTTCTTCTTCCATAATGGCCAGGGCGATTGCTTCGATTGTGGGATGCTCGAACAGGGTGCGCAGCGAAACTTCCGCGTCAAATTGTTCACGGATGCGGCTGACCACCTGCGTGGCCATCATGGAATGGCCGCCAAGCTCGAAAAAATTGTCGTGGACACCGACTTTTTCCACGTTCAGAATTTCTTTGACGATGTCCGCTAAAATCTGCTCGGTTTCCGTGCGCGGGGCGACATATTCGGTTTCAACGGAAAGCGCCGCGGCTTCCGGATCGGGTAACGCCTTGCGCTTTATTTTCCCGCTGGGATCAAGCGGCATCGCATCCACGGCCACGAAAAACGAGGGCAGCATGTATTCCGGCAGTTTGGATTTTAAAAATTCGCGCAGCGCTGCCGCGCCCGGTTTTCCGTCGCCGCCGGCTGTAAAATAAGCCGTCAGTTGCTTTTGATTTTTGGCGTCGGGCCGGGCCAGTACAATCACTTTTTCCAGTTGGGGATGTTCGCTGAGCGCGGCCTCGATTTCACCGAGTTCAATGCGGAATCCGCGTACTTTAACCTGATCGTCGACACGGCCGAGAAATTCCAGTTGTCCGTCGGAGCGGAAACGCACCAGGTCGCCGCTGCGGTACAGGCGATCTTTTTCAGAATCCGCAAACGGATTGGAAATAAAGCGCTCGCCGGTCAGCCCCGGCTGCTTCAGATATCCGCGGGCCAGGGCCGTGCCGCCGATATGCAGCTCCCCGGGGACGCCAACCGGACACAGACCGCCGTTTTTATCCAGCACATAGAACAGCCGGTTGGCGCGCGGCCGGCCGATGGGTACGCGGCTGCGTGATTCATCATCACTAAAATCAGACGGAATATCGTAAGTGGCGGCGGTGATGATGGTTTCCGTAGGACCGTAGGCATTCAGTATGCGCACGTCTTTCAGCTTCGATTGCTGCCATTTTTTCAAAGTTTCTTTTTCAAGGGTATCGCCGCCGACGATCACCAGTCGCAAACGGTTATCCGGAATTAAATCGGGATTGCGCGTCCATTCCTCGGTTAACTGCGCCCAGTAAGCCGTGGGCGGATTGATAACGCTCAGATCATATTTTTCGATTTTCTGATGAAATTCGGACGTAGCCCAGATTTCGTTATCACGCATGACCACGGTGGCGCCGCTGATCAGCGGCGGAAAGAGCTGCTCCAGGGCGGCGTCGAAATTCAGGGCGGCAAACTGCAAAACGTTGTCGTCAGCAGTTAATGCAAAATGATCGCGCATATCCATACAGTGATCGGCAAAAAGGCCGTGCTCGACCACCACGCCTTTGGGTTTGCCGGTCGATCCGGAGGTGTAAATAATGTATGCGGCGTCATCGACTTTTATTTTGTGATTCGCTTTTTTGTCCGGATGCTTTTTCCAGTCCGCCTCGTCACCGTCGAGTACGATTGGTTTGCACTGATTTTCGGGCAGACTATCTCTTTGATGTTCTCTGAACAGAATGAATTTGGCGCCGGAATCGGCAATCATGTACGACAGGCGCTCCGCGGGATAAGCGGGATCCAGCGGCAGGAAAGTGCCGCCGGCTTTCATGACGGCCAGCAGGGCAATGATCAGCTCCGGCGAACGATCGGCATAAATACCGGCGATATCCCCGGCGGATAATCCCTGTTCCAGGAGATGGCCGGCAAGGCGGTCGGATTCTCGGTCAAGTTCCCTGAAAGTCCACTGACCGTCCGCGATGCGCAGGGCAAGGCTTTCAGCGCTGGTCTGCACTCGTTTTTCAAATAGTTCGATGACATTGGTTTTTTCATCATACCATTTTTCCGGCCGGGAAAAATCACTGATCAGTTTTTCTTTTTCAGCCTCATTCAGAATGTCGAGCTTATCGACCGGTAAAGCGGGATCCGCGCAAACGCTGCGGATAATCGTTTTGTAGTGATCGCTGAGGCGTTCCATGGTGTCGCGATTGAACAGATCGGTGTTGTATTCCAGTTTGAACTGAATCGCATCATCCGTTTCCAGAGCGTTCAGTACCAGGTCGAATTTGGCGGTTTTGTTTTCGATTTCGATCACTTCCAGCGCCATGCCGGCGATGTTCAGTTTTTCAACCGGGGCGTTATTGAGTACGAACATGGTCTGGAAAAAGGGGGAGTGACTCATATCGCGTTCGGGCTGCAATGCTTCCACCAGCGTTTCAAAGGGAATATCCTGATGATCCTGGGCGCCCAGGTTGTCCTCTTTAACCTGTTTCAGCAGATCTTTAAATGCCGGTTTTTCACTGAAGTCCGCGCGCATAACCAGCGTATTCACAAAAAAGCCCAGCACGTTTTCCGTTTCACTGCGGTTGCGGTTGGCGATGGGCGTGCCCACAAGAATATCGTCCTGACCGCTGTAGCGGTAAAGCAGGATATCAAATGCGGCAAGCAGGGCCATAAACAGGGTTACTTCTTCGCCGCGGGTTAGTTTCTTAAGCGCTTCTTTATCCTGCCTGCCTATTTCGAAAGTGAGATAATCGCCGTTGTGCGTTTGATAAGCCGGCCGCGGATGATCGGTCGGCAATTGAATCAGTGACGGCGCCTTTTGCAGTTTTTCGCGCCAGTAGTCCAGTTGCATCTCTAAAACCTTGTCCTGCAGCCACTTGCGCTGCCAGACGGCGAAGTCGGCATACTGGACAGGCAGTTCCGCTAAATCAGGCTTACGTTTTTCGCTGAAAGCGCGGTACAGCTCCAGAATTTCGCGTACGATCAGGCCGGTGGACCAGTTATCGGAAACGATGTGATGCATGGTCAGAAGCAGCGCGTGATGATCTTCGGCAAATTTCAGCAGTGTTGTCCGCAGAAGCGGACCTTTACTCAGATCAAATGGTTTCAGTGATTCCGCTATCGCCTGTTCATGCAAACGCTGATCGATTGCATCCGCGGGTGTATCCTGTAAATCAATCACCGGCATATCCAGCTTCAGACCGGGCAAAATTTTCTGTAAGGCCTGACCGTCCTTTTCGATAAAATAAGTTCTGAGCACTTCATGACGGTCGACCAGATGATTGAAGCTTTGTTGCAGGGCTCCGACATCGATGTTACCGCGCATGCGGATAACGGAGTTGATATTATAAAGCGGCGAGCCCGGTTCCAGCCGATCCAGAAACCAAAGGCGCTGTTGTGAAAATGACAACGGAAACACATCGGTTTCGCGATCCTGCGGGGTGATCATGATCTGACTCAGATCAACGCCTTGTTCGCGCAGCATGATTTCAAAGAGCGCTCTCTTTTCCCCGGGCAGACTGGCAATTTTTTTCTGAATTTCGTTCATGTTATTACCTGATAAATGCTTAAATCAAACTGTACCTTGCTGAACATCAACATATTAAACAGATGCAGCGCATATTTTTTTTGTCCTGACATCAGACTGCACTGAACCGAAAGTTCCCCCCCCTGGAGGGGAACCTCAATTGATCAATCGTTTTTTCTGATATTAAAAAAATTAAATAAAATGATTTCAAATTATTTGTTTTTTTTCTTTTTTTCCTCCAGCATGCGCGCCGCTTCTTCATCCGATAAATTATCAAGCTGATCGAGCAAATCGGACATGGTTTCGGCGGTTTTCCCTTTTTCTTCGCTTTGCTGTTCTTCGATAATTTTGGCAACGCCCGATATGGTCGGATCATCGAACAGGCTGCGCAGGGGCAGCTCGGCTTGAAACCGGTCGCGCAGTTGGGCGATCAGCTGCGTGCCCATTAATGAATTACCGCCCAGGTCGAAAAAGTCATCGTAAATACCGATGGTTTTTATGCCAAGTAGTTTTTGCCAGACGGCAGCGATTTGTTTCTGTAATTCCGTTTCCGGTTCGACGAATGCCGTAGGCAAATCGGGACGATCGTGTACAGCGCCGGCCTCCTGTTCAGCATCGTCGGCGTCCTCGTGCAGGTTATCCAGCTTTACCCATTTGGCGATACGTGCCTGCAGGTCGCCGCTGGAGACAAGAATCTGGGAAAATCCTTTATGATTAAAAATGCGCCTGAATGCCTCGACTCCCTCTTCCGGTAAAATCGAAAGCTGTGCTGTTTCCGTGCCGGGCCCGCCCTGCGGGGCATCCGTTTCGTCGAATTGCCAGCCGTCCCAGTTGACACTGATCCACTGGGTTTGCTTCTGTCTGTTTTGCTGGCAGGCGGCGGCGTCCAGATAGGCGTTGGCCGCGGCATAAGCGCCGAAGCCCAGTCCGCCCAGAACCGCAGCCATCGAAGATTGAAGCAGTACAAAATCAGGATTCATGGATTGCAGGGCCATGGCCAGATTTTGGGTTCCGTCGATTTTTGCTGAAAATTGGGTAATGTAATCGTCTTCCTCCATCTCCGTAATGGATCTGAAAGCATTGGCGCCCACCATCCCGGCGGCATGAATCACGCCATTGATAACTTCATATTTTTCTGTAACATTTTTCACGGTTGCTTTCAAATTACCGGGATCGCTGATGTCGCTTTTTAAAATCAGTATTTCCGCGCCGCCGGCCTCTATTTCCTGCAGATGTTTTATTTTTTTCGATATCGGATCAGCGGCATCGTGTTTGGATAACCAATCCGCCCAGTCAGCTTTTTCGGGGAAGTCGAACATATCGATCAGCGCCAGACGGGCCCTGAAATCTTTTCCAAGGAAGCCCGCAAGCGTCAGACCAATGCGGCCCAGTCCGCCGGTGATCATATAAACGCCGTTTTTCTTCAGATAGCCCTTGCCGTCATCGCCGCGTTCGAAAGGCGTCGCCTCGAATTCCTGCACCCAGCGGTGGCGCTCGCGAAAAGCCACAATCAGATCGGGCCGGTTTCCGGCGAATTCCAGGGCCACTTTCGTGGAAATATCCCCAATGTCCTCGTGTATGCTCTGCGGCAGTTTGACGTCGATGATCCGGCAGATGATATTGGGGAATTCCTGCGGGATCACTTTGCTTAATCCCAGCAGCACGCTCTGACCGGCTTTGAACGGCTCGAACCCGGTTATCTCAAACAGATGCGTGGTTACGATGCCAAGCTGAATCTGTTTGGAAAAATGCATGCTTCCGAGGACTTTGGTCAGATTGAGCAGACTTTTGAAAGAGAGCAGTGGTTCGTCCTCGAAGGACTGCTCCATGTGCACCGTACCGATACTCCACATGTGCAGAACGTAATCGGGCTGAATATCTTCATCGCGCAGTTTTTCAAATAATTGTCTGTAGTGATCGGCATTCAGCGGATCAAGCGCGTAGTAGTCTTCTTTCTCTTCCTGAAATGAGGCGCCGGCGGTAACGATGATGATGCGCTCCGCGTAGTTTTTCGCTTCGATGGCCACATTTCTGCCCAGACCGGTGTTGTCTTTGAAAATGACCCAAACCGAATTGTTTTCCGCATCGGGCCGGATATTATCCGGCAGGTTACGCTGTTTCCAGGAGGGCAGGTAAAACCAGTTTGAAATCTCACTTGATTTGCTGATTTCGCCGCCGGCGGCCGGCACTGCCTGTGCGGCGCCGCCTTTGGATTCAAGCCAGAAGCGTTTTTTTTCAAAGGGATATTTGGGCAGTGAAAGCCGCAAACGGCGCTCATCGCCGTAATAATTATGCCAGTCGATTTGTACGCCGGCCAGCCACAGGCGGCCGATGGTATTTAAAATGAAGGCCAGGTCATCCTGCGCTTCCTGCGGATGAGGCAGGGAAGACAGGATAATTCTGCCCAGGGTATTGGCCGGGTGACGGCGGGCGAGTGTGCTGAGGGTCGTGCCCGGTCCCGTTTCCAGCAATACCATTTCACTTTCTTCCAGCACCTTTTCCACATTATCGCTGAAGCGGACGGCATTGCGCAGATGGCGGGCATAATATTCGGGATCGGTAGCCTCTTCCACGGTAATCCAGCTTCCGCTCAGATTCGACAAATAAGGAATCTGAGGCTCATTCAGCGTGATGCCTTTTACGACTTCGGTGAATTCTTCGAGTATCGGATCCATCATTGCCGAATGGAAGGCATGTGACGTATGCAGGCGACGGAATTTGATATTCTTTTCAGTCAGTTCCCTTTCCAGGGCTTCGATTGCTTCATTGGCGCCGGAAACCACGGTCAGCTCTTTACCGTTCAAAGCGGCGACGGAAACATCTTCAGGCAGAAGCGGTTTCACATCATGTTCATCCAGCGGCAGACTGAGCATTGCGCCGAACGGCATTTTCTGCATCAGGCTGCCGCGGGCGGCGACGAGCTTCAGGGCTTCTTCCAGTGAAAAAACCCCGGCCAGGCAGGCGGCCACATATTCGCCTATGCTGTGCCCGATCATCGCTTTCGGTTCGATACCCCAGGACATCCACAACTGCGCCAGGGCATATTCGATCACAAAAAGGGCCGGCTGGGTCAGTCCGGTCTGATTGATTTTTTCTTTCGCTGATTCCGTATCCTCCGCTGCCGGGTATATGATCTGACGTAAATCAATATCCGGATACGCTTGTAAAATTTCGCAGCAGTTATCGACGGCCTCGCGGAAAACTGATTCGTATTCATACAAATTTTTACCCATATTAACGTACTGTGCGCCCTGTCCGCTGAATAAAAAGGCAACCGGCGGATTAACCGGTTCTTTGGCATGGGACGATGAAAATACCCGTTTGGGATCGCGTTTTTCCAGGGCCTGCCGTGCATCGGCTGCGGAACTGCAAACCAGCATCCGCCGCTGGGTAAGCGGCTTACGTCCCACCTGCAGGGTGAAGGCGACATCGGCCAAATTAGCGTTATTGTTTTCTTTCAGATATGTTGCCAGATTATTGGTAACTTTATCGAGGGCGCTCTGGCTTTTGGCGGACAGGAGCAGCAGCTGCCGCGGACGCGCCGGATCGGATGGCGGAATTTCCGGTGCTTCTTCCAGTACGGCGTGTACATTGGTCCCGCCGATACCGAAGGAACTGACCCCGGCGCGGCGCGGGCCGTTATCGCTTTGCCATTCCCGCAGTTTATCGTTGACAAAAAAGGGACTGTTTTCAAAATCGATTTTGGGATTCGGTTTTTCAAAATTGGAATTGGGCGGCAGTTGTTTGTGCTTTAAGGCCAGCGCGGTTTTAATCAATCCGGCTACACCTGCGGCAGCATCCAGATGACCGATGTTCGTTTTAACCGATCCGATCGCGCAAAATTGTTTCTTATCCGTTTGTTCGCGGAAAACCTGGGATAACGCGGTAATTTCAATGGGATCGCCGAGCACCGTTCCCGTGCCGTGCGCTTCAATGTAACTGATGGTATCGGGATCGATGTTTGCCACGGCCTGGGCATTGGCAATCGCTTCGGACTGACCGTCCACGGATGGCGCGGTGTATCCGACACGGTTTGAACCGTCGTTATTAAAAGCCGAGCCTTTAATAACACCGTAAATATGATCGCCGTCGGCCAGGGCTTCGTCCAGGCGTTTGAGAACGACGATGCCGCTGCCGCTGCCGCTGATCGTGCCGCTGGCTTTTTCATCAAATGCCCGGCAGTGTCCGTCTTTGGACAGGATCATCCCCTCCTGGTAGTAGTAACCCTGTTTCTGGGGAATGGTGATCGAAACGCCGCCGGCCAGGGCCATATCGCAGGTATAGTTCAGCAGATTCTGACAGGCCATGTGCACGGCTACCAGGGAAGTCGAGCATGCCGTTTGCACATCGACGCTGGGTCCTTTCAGGTTCATTTTGTAGGAAACACGGGTAGTCAAAAAATCTTTGTCGTTCCCAATGGAAAGCTGGTAGCCTTCGGCAGAGCTGATAAAGCCTTTCTGCGACATAATATAGGAATATAAATAGGTATTCAAACTGACGCCGCCGAAGAGTCCGATCAGACCGTCGAACCGATTGGCGTCGTAACCGGCGTCTTCCAGGGCATGCCAGCAGGTTTCGAGAAACAGGCGCTGCTGGGGGTCGAGCACTTCGGCTTCGCGTGGTGAAATATCAAAAAAATAGGCGTCGAATTTATCTTCGTCCTCGATGATGCAGCGTGATTTGATATAATTGGGATCCCTGATCAATGCCGGATCGACGCCGGCTTCCTGTAACGCTTCATCACTGAAAAAAGTAATCGCCTCTTCGCTGTTTTTCAGCAGTTCCCAGAATGCTTTTATGTCTGCGGCGCCGGGAAATTTCCCGGCCATACCTACAATTGCAATATAGAGATCATCATGGTTGTCGCTCATCGCGGATTTCTCCTGTTCCTCATCCGTTGTTGATGCAGTTTTGTCGCTTCCCGCTGTCTTGAAGCACGATCGACTGATTTTTGAATGACTTCCTTTGTTTTTGATTCATCACCTAAAAATTTGGCCAGGGCGCTGATCGTCGGGTATTTGAACATATCGACCACATTGATATCTTTGTTAAATACTTCTTTTATGCGACCCTGCACCTGAACGATGCTGAGTGAATGTCCGCCCAGATCAAAAAAGCTGTCGTTAATACCGATCCGCTCCACATTCAAAACTTCCTGCCAGATGGCGGTCAGTTTTTTCTCCAGATCGCTGCCCGGTTTGACGAAGGTCTTGCCGCTGTCGGGCATATCCGGATCGGGCAGTTTTTTGCGATCCAGTTTATTGTTCGATGTCAACGGGATTTTATCCAGAACAACCACCGCTGACGGAATCATAAAGTCGGGCAGTTGTTTTTTCAACCGAGACGGCAGTTGTTCGGCATTGAATTTGTCTTTATCCGCGGCAACCACATAGGCGATGAGCCGTTTGTCGCCGCCGGCTTCGCGGGCGATGACCACAGCCTCTTTGACACCGCTGATTTGTTTGATATTTGCTTCGATCTCACCCAGCTCGATGCGGAATCCCCGTACCTTAACCTGCTGATCGATGCGGTCGATAAATTCCAGATTACCGTAGGGCAGACGGCGCACCAGATCGCCGGTTTTATAGAGACGCGTACTATCCTGATCCGATGTTTTGAAAGGATTCGGTACGAAACGTTCCGCGGTCAGATCGGGGCGCTTGTAATAGCCCCGCGCCAGTCCGATGCCGCCGATGTACATTTCGCCGGGTACGCCGAGGGGCTGGGGATTCATAAATTGATCAAGAATGTATACCTGCATGTTGTGCGCCGGTTTGCCGATCGGGACATGATGCTTGTCAAAATCCTTTTCGACTTCATAGGCCGAGGCACAGATAGTGGTTTCCGTCGGGCCGTAACCGTTGATAAAATGATGCTTTTGCGACCAGCGGCGGGCGATATCCAGCGTACAGCGTTCGCCGGCGGATATGACCGTTTTCAGTGTCGGGAAGTCATCGGGATTCAGCACGGACAGCACCGATGGGGGCAGCGTAATATTGGTGATTTTCCGGCTCTTCATCACTTCGATCAATTCCGCCAGGGAAAGTATCGTTTCCTTACGCACCAGGTGCAGGGTTGCGCCGACTGTCAGCGTGCTGAAAATCTCTTCCACCGAAGCGTCAAAACTGAATGAAGCAAACTGCAGTACCTGGGCATCTTCCGTCATATAATACTTCTGCCGGGTGAACATCAGGGCGTTGATCAGTCCGCGATGCTGCAGCATTGTGCCCTTGGGTTTACCCGTTGAGCCGGATGTATAAATGACATAAGCCAGGTTTTGTGGTGTAATGGTGCATTCCGGATTATGGTCCTGCTGCTTCCAGATGGTGTCCTGCCCGTTGTCCAGATGAACGATTTTGGCTTTGTGTCCGGTTAATTTGTTCATTAAATGACGCTGGGTCAGAATTACCGACAGGTTGGAATCCATGAACATGTAGCGGATGCGCTCCTGTGGATAGGACGGATCAATCGGCACGTAAGCCCCGCCGGCCTTAATTACCCCGAGCATGGCAATCACCATTTCCGGGGATCGTTCCACACACACGCCAACCAGTGTTTCATGTCCCACACCTTCCGATTGCAGGTAACGGGCAAGCTGGTTGGCTCTGCGGTTTAGTTCCTGATAACTCATTTGCTGATCATCAAAGGTTAAGGCCGTTTTTTCAGGATGTTTGCCGGCCTGTTCTTCAATCAGCTGATGCACGCATTTATCAGCCGGTGTTTTGACGGCTGTCTGATTCAGTTCCCTGAGCAGATGGCGGGTTTCATCATCCGAAAGCAGATCCAGTTTTGATACGGGCGCGTCGGGGCTACTAATAATGCTGCCAAGCAAATTGACGTAATGCATCAGCATGCGCTGCACGGTTTTCTGATCGAACAGGTCGATATTATAGCCCAGCGAGGCGGCCAGCCCGCTGCCCGATTCCACGGTCATCATGGTTAAGTCAAAGGGGGCGACGCCCTGTTCAAGATTCATCGACTCAATCGTGAGTCCGCCCAGTTTTAAGCTGGCGCCTTCGCGGCTGAGGGCAAATTTGGACAGCCCCTCATCGTGCATCAGGTGGGCGCGCTGCATAATAAACATGGTCTGGAAGAACGGCGTGCGGCTGCTGTCGCGCTGCGGCTGAATTTTTTCCACCATCAGTGAAAGCGGATAGTCCATATTATCAAAAGCTTCCAGTGCAGTGGTTTTTACCTGCTGCAGAAAATTACTGAATGCCGGATTGCCAATCAGTTTAGCCCTGAAGGGAACCGGATTGACGAAATAGCCGATGATGTCGGCAAACTCACTTTTACTGCGTCCTGCCGTGGGCGAACCGACGATGATGTCATCCTGACCGGTATAGCGATGTAAAAATACGTAGTAGGCGGCCAGCAGTAATGTGAAAGTAGTTACATTATGTTTTTCGCTAAACTCATGAATTTGTTTTGAAAGCGCCTCACCGAACCATATTGTCTCGGTTTTCCCACGGTAAGTCTGCACGGCCGGACGGGGCCGGTCGGTGGGTATGTTTAATATCGGCAGTTCGCCGCTCAAACGGTTTTTCCAGTATCCGAGGAGTTTGCTGCCCTTGTCACCTTTAAGCAGATCGTCCTGCCATTGAATATAATCTGTGTAGTCGTAAACCATTTCCGGCAGCGGCGATAAATCATCGGGCTGATCAAATATCAGGCTTAATTCATTAAGCAGCAAGGCCTGCGACCAGATATCGGTAACGATGTGGTGCATGACAAAAAGCAGAAAATAATCGGCTTCAGCGCGCTTAAACAGAAATACGCGCATCAGCGGTCCGTTTTCCAGATCGAAGTGGCGCAGCACCTCTTCATCAAAACGATTCTTGATTTGATCTTCATCCCAGCCGGCCAATTCTTCTTCATAAAAGAACGCCGGCATATCGGGATGGATGCGCTGGATCGGTTTACCGTTGTTTATATGAAATGTGGTGCGCAGCGAAGGGTGTCGGTCAACCAGGGCCTGGAACGACTGCACCAGCTTGTCCTTGTCAAATTCGGAACGGATGCGCACGGCATAGGCCAGATTGAAAATACTTTCCGGATTCATCACATGCTGAAAGTACATGGCTTTCTGACCGTAGGACAACGGATATTCTTCGATCTGATGAGAAATCTTTTTAATCTTCTTTTCTTTCTTTTCCGGCGCTTCGCCTTCTTCGAGCTGCGGCAGAAACTGCGCCGTTAAATCATTGATCGATGGCCCCTGCAATAAAGTCGCAATTGGCAGGTTAACGCCCAGCTTACCTTCAACGGTATTTTTTAACTCGATTGCCATCAGGGAATCGATGCCGAGACTGATCAGAGACTGGTCTTTTTTGATTTTTTTGGAATCGACTTTAATCACGCGGGCAATTTCACTGATCAGATACGATTCCAGCATCGCTTTGCGCTTTTCCTGGGCTTCGGCCAGCAGATCGACGCGGCTGATGTCCACCCCGGTGTCTGATTGTTTGCCTGCGAGTTTTTCCGGTTTGGAGCGGGAAATCAGATTATGATAGATACCCGGGATCTCGTCGGGATCGGTATCTTTGAAAATAACTTCCCATTCTTTTTCGCTGATGATAACATCACCTGTTTTTTTGAACAGGAAATATTTCAGGATGGTCCAGCGGGGCAATGCTTCAGACAGTGTTTGCGGAATCTCTCCGGCCAGTTGTAAGTGCAACGCGGGTAACCCGTCCTGCTGCCGCTGATGGTTCAGGGCCAGCAACAACTGATCGAGCCGCAAAGTACGGCGATCAACAGACTTTTTGTGAATAATGTCAAAGAATGATGTGCTGATAAAAAAGTCCGGATCGAGGTTGAACGTCTCTTCATATATTTTGTGCAGGTCTTCAAGAACGGCGTCATCGGCAAGATTAACCGGAACGGAACCGGCTGAAACAATGATGCCTTTAATATCACTAAAATCGGATATGGAATCCGGAAGAATGATGTCCATTTTAATATCTTTGGAAAGACGTTTTTTGATTTCCTTCTCAGGAATTTCCGTCTTGCCGATACCGGTAAGCACGAAATTCCGTGCTCCCTGCTGAATCATCCAATCCAGTAAAGCCAGATCATTCTGATCGAAAGTACCGGCAATCAGATAGCGGGCGGTTTCTTCGAGTAATTGTAATGTTGATCTGCGGCCGTCACCGTTCTTTTGGAAGGAAAGGACATAATTGCCGATTTTCTTATATTTTTCCAGCAGGTAGCAGGCCTGTCCCAGTTCCTGTACGGAAAAAATATTGTTTTTAGGATAAGAAAAATCACCTTTAGCCATCAGTTCGCTTACTTCATCGAACAGTCTCTGCAGTAGCTGCGGCTGATCGGCGGCGACATTTTCCATGTCAATTGCAAAAAATGCGATATTGCGGCGCAGGTTATGATAGACCAGCGGCTGATGAAAAGAACCATCCGTGTTAAGCTCCAGGAAGCGTCCGAATTCTTTCATGATGGAAAAGCTGCTGGGCAGGAGTTCGTTGCTGCGGGTGTTAACGATAATATCGACGCCGTTGCCTTCGGTAAGCCGGGCAATGTAATCGACATAGGCCAGAGAATGACGATCGAAAACATGATTAATGCCCATGCTGTTAAAAAAGGCTTTTCGTTCCGGCTTATCTACTGTTATAAAAATTTCGGCATTAAACTGTTTGGCAATATGAATCGAAGCCAGTCCAAGCGGCGTAGTGGCATCGAGGATTAACACCTTCTCATTTTGCTGGATACGACCCAGATAGGACAGGGCATAGAATGCCGTCAGATAACTGAACGGAATCGAGGCGGCTTCTTCAAAACTGACATTCCCGGGTTTCGGTTTCACCAGTTGTGCCCGGGCCAGAGCATACTCATTTAAACAACCGGGTGCAATGGCGATAACCTCATCGCCTACTTTGAAGGGTGAGTCCTTATCGCCCACGGCACTGACAATACCGGCACACTCGATACCCAGTTTCTGTGCACGCATGGCCGCGGGATCTTTGATGATCTGAATATCCCGGTGGTTGATTCCGGCGGCCTTCACCTTGATTTCCACCAAACCTGGCCCAACCGCTTTACGCTTTTGAGCGGGGAGCTTGAGCTGGTCAAAATGTTCCTGACTGTCACTGCTTAAATCCATTATCGGATTCAGTCGGACGGCGTAGTAATCATTATTGCGTATAGCAATCTGATTCTCATTTGCCGGCAGGTGCAGGACGTCAAACAATTTGTTCGTTTTACCGTCGATATCGATTTGCCTGATATACAATTCAGGATATCGGGCGAGTAACGAACGTACCTGATCCCAGAAAAAGGCCTGTTCAGGATCAAAATCTTCCGTGGCAGCCGGGATGCTCAATGCGGAGCGGGAAAAGACGTAAAAAGCGGCCGGTTTAATTTCCAGCTTATCGATGACCTCAACAAAGTCGGAAATATCTTTGCGCCGGTGTTTTTCTTCTTCCAGACCCCACATATAAACAATAGCGGCATCTTCGGGCATGATTTCCTGAAGAATATTGCTGAAATCTTTTTTATTTTCCGGATTGAGCAGGTAATCGCCATTGTCGTCCTGCTTATTCTCTTCACCGATGCGGGCGATGATGCAGCGTTTGGATTTGCTTTCGAGCTTAAGGGCCAGTTTTTCGCCGTATCCATTGCTGTCACTGAGAATAAACCAGTTCGCCGGTAAATGTTTGCTGTTTGTTTTAATCTGCACAGCATCCAGCTTTTCCCAATCGGTTTCATAAAAAATATCGGCATAGGCAATATCCATCGGCAGCGGATGCAGTTTCAGTCCCTGTAATTCAAGCAGAATATTGCCAGATCTATCGGCAATGATGAGATCGCTATCGACGTCACGTCCGCTGTAACGGGCAGGCTGATTCGATTCGGATGCCGCCATATCGCTGCCCTGCCTGCTAAGCTTGACATACACCCAGACTTCGTTACCCATTCGTTGATTCAGTTTAAGATAATTCAATGAATGGGGTGCGTATATTTTCGGATTCGGCTCATCCATCTGAGCCGCGACATTTAACAGCTGAAAACAGTTATTTAAAACGAATGGATTGATATAAAAATTATTCATCTCGTCCGAGCCGGCGGCTCGAATGGTCATTTTTGTCAGGATTTCATTTTGTCCGGTCCAGATATCATTTGTCGATTCGATCAGTGTATCGAGTATGTATCCTTTCTGTCGAATCGGATCAAAAATCTGTCCCGCGTTGCTTTGCTTCCTGAGCTTACCTTTTAATTCTTCCAGGGACAGACGGCTTTCTTTTGCCTGTTTTATATCGTTCTCATTGACGATGGAACCCAGACTGTGCATGGTCCAGTTTTGTCTGTCATCATGGGCGCTTGTTTTACTGAAGGCCTGAAAATAGGCGCGTGTCGGTGAAATCGGCGTCAGGGTAAAGTGCAGTTGTCGCGATTCGTCTTTACGCAGCTTTAAAACATTCTTAAAGACGATGTTCTTTAATATGGTGCGTTCGCCGTGAAAGGTTTGTCTGGAAGCCGCCACAGCCATTTCCAGATAAGCCGCTTCCGGTAACATGGGATGGCTGTCTTTCCGGTTATTGTTCAGATAGGCCACATAATCCGCCTTAAGCTGAACGGTCCAGCTTGAGTTTTGAGGAAATAAGGCGGATGGTTGTTCCCTGCCCAAAAGCGGATGTACATCTTCTTTTGCCGGTTGCAAGGCGACAGCTTCCTTGGGCTGCTCATCGGTAATCCAGAACCGCTCGCGCTGAAACGGATAGGGCGGGAGCTCGATAAAATTGCCTTCGCTGCGGTAAATTTTATGCCAGTCGACCGGATAGCCCCTTGTGTATAAATGACCAAGCGTGGTCAGCATGAGATTGTGTTCCGGTTCTTTTCTGCGCAGAGAGGGCCGTATTTGCGCTTCTTTTTGTCCGGCTTCAAGATTCTGCCGGATATAGTGCTTAAGCACCGGATGCGGTCCGATTTCTATGAAAAAGTTAAATCCGTCACCGATCAGCGTGTCGATGGCACCGGAGAACTGCACGCATTCCCGGATGTTTCTGCCCCAGTAATCGGCGGCGTAATCATCGTCCTGTGCGTAGTCACCCCTTACCGTGGACACGATGGGGATATGCATCTTTTGCAGCTCCAGCGCAGTCAGAGTTTCGGTCAGCTCTTGTTTGAAGGGCTGCATCTGCGGACTGTGAAATGCGTAATTCACCGGCAGTTTCTTGTAAAAAACGTCTTTCTCTTCAAGCTTTTGCAGAACAGCGTCGACAGCTTTCTCCTCACCGCTGATAACATTTGAGGTGTGACTGTTGCGCGCGCCTAGCGAAAGTCGGTCTTCATAATCGGCAACGATTTCTTTCAGCTCATCGTAAGGCAGATCGACCGCGGCCATTTTACCGAGACCGGTTGCCTTCTGCATTAATCGTCCGCGATGATAAATGACCTTCACGGCGCTTTCCAGACTTAGTATCCCCGATACATGCGCTGCGGCAACTTCGCCAACCGAATGGCCGACTACGGCTTCCGGCAAAACGCCCCAGGTACGCCAGAGCGCCGCCAGTGCAACCTGAATGGCAAACAGGGCCGGCTGAGCGATTTCGGTTTCATCGAGACAGGTGGTGGCTTCATCTTTTAACAGTTCTTCGGTCAGCGTCCATTCACAGTATTCCTTCAAAAGAAAAGAAATACGCTCGATGGTCGCCCTGAAAATCGGTTCGTTCTCGTACAATTCGCGACCCATTGCCCACCATTGCGGACCCTGTCCTGAAAATACGAAAGCAACTTTGGGCATGTTATTGGGATCAACTTGTCCGGTTACTACCTGCGTTGTGGCTGCATTCCCGCTGATCTTTTCCAGCTCATCAGCCAGTGTATCAGCATTTTTCCCGGTTACGGCCAGGCGGAAGTCGTGATGACTGCGTTTCAGCGCGGCTGTGTAAAGCATATCATAGAGGGCCTGGGCGGTAGCGGGCAGGCTGTTACGGATAAAGTGACTGTATGAACCGGCCATTTCCAGCAGGGCTTCCTCGTTGTGCGCGGAAACGGTTAATAAGCGTTCCTTTTCTTTAAGATCATCCGCGCTGCTTTCGGCGGGCGTTTTACGCGGGGCCTCTTCCAGAATAACGTGGGCGTTGGTTCCGCCGAATCCGAATGAGCTGATACCGGCATAACGCGGACTGTCTCCCGTTTTCCAAGTAATATTTTCCGTGGCAATCCTGATCGGCACGTCGTCAATTTTAATATGCGGATTTAATTTCGTCAGGTGCAGGTGCGGCGGAATTTCTTCATTTTGCAGCGACATTAAAACTTTGATAAATCCTGCGATACCGGCGGCGGATTCCAGATGGCCGATATTGGTTTTAACCGAACCGAGATAGAGCAGGTTATCTTTGGCCCGCTCCTGAAGCATAACTTTTTTAATGGACTGAATTTCGATGGGATCGCCAAGCGGCGTTGCCGTACCGTGCGTTTCAATGTAATTTACCTGATCGGGCGCCAGACCGGCATTGTCAAGCGCTTCATTGATGACAGCCTGCTGTGATAAACTATTCGGTGCTGTGATGCCGTTGCTGCGGCCATCCTGATTGACTGCGGAGCCTTTAATTACACCGATAATATTATCTTTGTCGCGCACGGCGTCCGAAAGCCGTTTGAGCAGCACGATGCCTGCCCCTTCACCGCGTCCGTAACCTTCGGTGCTGGCGTCAAATGTGCGGCAGCGTCCGTCTGTTGACATCATTCTGGCCTGCGAAAAGGTGATGGTCAGTTCCGGCGAAAGGATCAGATTGACACCACCGGCCAGGGCCATGTCGCAATCGCCGTCGCGCAGACTCAGACAGGCATTATGAACCGCAACCAGTGAGGATGAACAGGCCGTATCTATGGACACGCTCGGACCATGCAGGTCAAAAATATAAGAGAGCCGGTTTGCCGCAATACTGAAAGCATTGCCCGTTCCCGAATAAGGATTAATTTGCTCATAGCCGCCCTTTTGAATGCGTGAGTAATCGTTGGTGCTGATCCCGACGAAAACCGCGGTGCGGCTGCCGCTGATTTTATCGAGCGGTTTGCCGGCATGTTCAAAAGCCTCCCATACCACCTCCAGAAGCAGCCGCTGCTGGGGGTCCATCTGAACGGCCTCTCTCGGAGATATGCCGAAAAACTGTGCATCGAAAAGATCAACATTATCGATGAATCCGCCGTTTTTCGTTATCATTTTTCCCGGTGTGGCCGGGTTGGGGTCATAAAATGCATCGGCATCCCAGCGATCGGGCGGCACCTCGGAAATGCCGTCGACACCATTCTTCAGCATTTGCCAGAATTCGCTATGATTGGCAGAACCGGGGAAACGGGCTCCGATACCGATTACAGCGATGGGCTCGTAATCTTCGGTTCGTCTGGCGCGATGGGTCTTGACCGCCGCCGGCGATATGTCTTCGCTGACCAGATATTTCGCCAGCGCTTCAATGGTCGGATAATCCCAGATCAGGGTGGGGGGCAATTCCCGGCCAAGATATTCTTCCAGATCACCTGCCAGTCCGACGGCCTGCGCGGAATCCAGACCAAAGCTGATAAACGGCTGGCGAATATCCACCTCTTTGGGTGCGATATTCAGCATTTCGGCCAGATTATTTACCATCCATTGTTCCACATTTTTAGCCATACCGCTTTTGGCGACCGGTGCGGCCTGCGTTTCTTCCGCTAATTCCGCATCTTCGGTAATTTCGGCTTCCCTGGTTTCCACCTTCGGTGCTGTATCGAGGGAACGTTTCCATTCGGCAACTACGGAAAGCTTTTCATCGAGAAATTCATTCTTAGTTGCCCGGCGCTGTATTTTTCCGCTGGATGTTTTATTGATGGACCGGGCTTTGATCAGCACGATCGCATAAACCTGTAAATCATGATTTTCACTGATGTTCTGGCGGATCGCCTGAAATATTTCATCAAAATTGACATTTTTGCTGTGGCGCAACTCCTGAACAATGACGAGCTGTTCTTCGTTGTTTTCTTCCACGGTAAATGCAGCGCAGCAACCGGGACGCAGCTCCTGATGACTCTGCTCGCAGGTCAGCTCAATATCCTGGGGATAGTGATTGGTACCGCGGATAATAATCAGATCCTTAACGCGGCCGGTAACATATAACTGATTGTCTCTGATAAATCCCAGATCACCGGTGCGCAAATAGGGACCGTCACCTGAATCGGCGAGGTAATTATGAAATGTTTCCTTCGTTTCCTCAGGTCGCTCATAATAACCGCGTGATACGCTTTCGCCCTTTACCCAGATTTCACCTATTTCGCCCACTTTGTTTTCTTTAAAGGTATCCGGATTGACAATGACAGCCTTCTGGCCCTTCGGGATGATACCGCAGCTTACAATCGACTGACTGTTTTCATCCTCAACAGGGACTTCAATAATTTTATTCTTTTTCAGGGCATATTTGTCTACGGTTAATGAGACCGGTTCTTTGTGAAAATCGGCGCCGCTAACGAATAATGTGGACTCAGCCAGTCCGTATGCCGGTAAAAAGGCCGATCTCTGGAATCCCGCCGGTTTAAAAATTTCAGTGAAGCGTTCGATGGTTTGATAGCGTACCGGCTCGGCGCCGCTCAGCGCCATTTTCCAGTTGCGCAAGTCGAGTTGGGCTACCTTTTCCGGCGTTGCTTTTTTAATACACAGCTCATAGGCAAAATTTGGCGCGGCGGAGCCTACCGTGGTTTCAACGGGTAATTTCGAGATGGCGTCCAGCCAGCTCAGCGGCCGCTGGAGAAAAGCAATCGGCGACATCAGCGTGCTGGGAATCTCCCCGTAAAGCGGTTGTAAAACACCGCCGATGAGTCCCATATCATGATAGATCGGAATCCAGAATACGCCTTCCGAATTTTTATCAAAATTCAGATGATCAAATATCACCTTGGAATTATGGAGCAGGTTAGCGTGGGTCAGGATCACGCCCTTGGGCGTGCCGGTTGAACCGCTGGTATACTGCAGAAAGGATATTGTTTCCGGGGTAATTTTCGGTTCCTTCCATTCCTCTGACAGACTCGAAGGCACCGAATCGGTTGAAAGCCACTGCAGGTCACCCAGTTCCCTGGATTCAGCCACCACATTTTTACTGGTGGAAAAATATTTCATGGTTGTTCTGAACTTGCGCAGGAAAGGCATCTTTTCCAGTGTAGATGTCAGCTTGCTGCCCAGTTTCAGCATGCGTATCATATACATGATCGAATCGTTGGTCAGGGCCACTGTTGCCCCGGCATCGTTGACGATGGCCTGCAGACGGGGCAATGACCGGTTAAGACGATTGGGATCGGGCGGATAAGCCGGAACAGCGATCACATCGGCATAGAGACAGCCGAAAAATCCGGTAATGTAATCCAGCCCGGGCGGATACAAAAGCAATGCCCGCTGACCGGACAGACCTTTGCGCTGGAGATTGGTGGCAATTGCCCGCGCAGCCTGATCCAGATCGGCATAAGTCATGTGAATTTCTTTTTTGCCGCCATCTTTGAGATAGGTATAAGCGCGCTGATTGGGCTTGGTTACCGCCCGCCAGCGTACCAGCTCAACCAGGGTAGATGGCTTAAATTTGGGATCATTATATTTTTTCAGGTTTTTTTGCATGGACGTGGCCTTCGTCTTTATAATGAGTAAAATTTTTATGCGATATTTTTCTTTTGCGTCTCATCTCCTGCCAGGAATGCCCGTGGCGCATTTTAAATGAGCGGCTGAATGCCGAGAGATTTTTGTAATCAAGTATCTCGAAAACGGCTTTAGGTTTGATTTCCTTTTCAAAAAGTAATACTGATTCATAATGACTAAAAAGTAACTGTTTGAATTCCCGAAAACTGTGATTAAAGTATTTTTTAAATTCGGATCGGAAGTGGCTTTCCGAAATATGCAGTGCATCGGAAATCGCGGTCGTATTTAAATGCCTGATCGATTTGTTTTCTATATATTTCAAAATTTGTTTTGCCCGCGGCGGCATTTCCTCTGACGCGTAATGCAATAGTGACCGGGGTACGCGTTTCCAGTGATCTGCCCACAGCTTACTGAGTGTTTTCACTAAATGTACCTGCCTGGCATCACCGATGATACAGTAATCGATACCTGCCTGATAAAGATCGGCAAATTCCCCGCTTTTTAATTGGGAGTGATAATAGATGATGGTTAACAAGGGAAATATTTTATGGATTCGTGACAGCTTCACGGATGAATTCATATCAAGATCTCGTGAGTAAAGCAAAAAATGAATCTCTTCATTTCTGATTTTTTTGGAAATGGTGTCGATCGAAAATTCATATCCATCGACAAAAAACAGATTCCATTCAGCCAGCCGATCAAGAACTTCCTCCTGTTCCTGGCTCAGATTATTGCTGTTGTGAATGATAAGCAGACTTGCCATTTTCCTCCCTGAAAACTCTCCGAATATCCACTGCTCAGAGCTTAATTGTTAACACAAGGGTTGTAATAGTTATCAGAAGCGCTCAAGGAATCCTGATGCTGCTGTTTATCAATACAAATATTGTACGTTCAATCCAACCCCTACAGTGTCGTATTTAAGAAAGTAATAAAATTTCGATTGTGATTTATGTCACTGGACATTCTTTGCTGACGAAAAAAGCGGTTTTACAGCCCTGTTTAACCGCATAAATTGTTTATGCAAATTAAAATTCAGTCTAAATTATCCTTTCCGCTGAAATATAATTACTGGTATCGGAAAACGAAACAGCTAATTTCTAAAAAACCTATAAAATCACAATCAACGTTTTAAATCCGAGAGCGGACAATCGGCACATTTTGATGATTCTTCACCCTGTAACAGTGTTTTTTTTACATGTTTTATGATGAATATCAGAGAAATCACAACCAGGAGTAATGCAATTAATTCCTGCATAGTTATCGATTAAATATATTTTTACTTTGAAAGTTTATTATTGTACCACCGAATATAAATGGTTTTCAAGCTTACTTATGGTATGAACCCAATTTTTTTCGGGATTATTTCGAATAATTACAAATTCAGAAATAAAAAATTCAATCCGTTTCAGAAAGCCCAATAAACCTATATTTGATTTTATAATTTTGTGTTAATTTTTTATTACGGTAAACGTTTTCAGGAGAAACCCAACAACCTGCCACCCTGGTATACCAGCAGTGATGCGAGATAGGCCAGTATGGTCATGTATGCGACCATAATCAACGGCCATCGCCAGGAATTGGTTTCGCGCTTAATGACAGCGAAGGTTGCCATGCACTGGGCGGCATAGGCAAAAAATACCATAAGTGAAATGGCCACAAGGGTTGTAAACACCGGCCTGCCGTCCGGATACCGGTCTTTGCGCATCGCATAAATTAAGTTGGCACTTTTTGTGTTTTCTTCTTCAAGATTATAAATAGTGGCAAGCGTGCTGATTATTACTTCCCTGGCCGCAAACGAGGTGAGCAGACCAACACCGATTTTCCAGTCGTAACCCAGAGGCTTGATAACCGGTTCTATTGTTTGACCGATTTGTCCGGCATAGCTTTGCTTCAATCTTTCTTTAGACGTGAGCAGGTCGTAGTTATCCGGTTTGGGATATGAAGCCAGGAACCAGAGAAAGATGGATATGGCCAGGATTATACTGCCGGCATTGACTAAAAATGTTTTTCCCCGTTCATAAATCTGCCACCATAGCGAAGTTAGCAGTGGCATACGGTAGGGCGGCATTTCCATGAGCATGGCGTTGGTCGGATGGGGCTGAAAGGATTTTTTAAAAATAATGGACACGAAAATCGAAGTGAACATCCCCAAAAAATAGATGCCCATCAGAACCACTGCCTGCAGGGATATAAATCCCAAAAGTTGCCTGTTCGGAATAAATGCGGCAATTAATAATGTGTAGACGGGCAGACGGGCGCTGCAGCTCATCAGCGGAATAATCATGATCGTGATCAGCCGGTCGCGCCGATTTTCTATCGTTCTCGCCGCCATCACCGCCGGAATGGCGCAAGCGAAACCGCTAAGCAGCGGCAGTACCGATTTACCATGCAAACCGATTTTGTGCATCAGCCGGTCCATCATAAAGGCCATGCGCGCCATATAGCCGCTATCCTCGAGCAGGCTCAAAAAAAACACCAGCAGTAAAATTTGCGGGAAAAAAACAAGAATGCTGCCCACACCGGATATAATCCCGTCAATGATCAGACTTTTAAGGACACCGTCTGGTAAACTATCCGCAGCCACTACCGAAATCCACTCAATACCGGACGATATGGCCGCCATCGGATATTGTGCCCAGTTAAAAATCGCATTAAAAATAAAACCGAGAACGATAAGCAGAATAACCGGTCCGAATATCCGGTGGGTGAGGAAATCATCCATACGTTCGCTCAGATTGCGGTCTTCGACTTGTGTTTCGGTGACTGCTTTGTTCAGGTATAAATCGATAAATGCATAACGCGAAGCCTGTTCCAGTGCCTGAAAGGGGATGTCCTGTTTTTTAAATTCTGTCTTCACACGTTCCAGAATTGACTGAAGTTCGGCTATTTCCTCTGGACTCAGATATTTAATCATATAATTGATGTAACCCGGTTCACTCAACAGGCGCAATGCCTCAACAAGGTGATGATGATTAAGCCGGGTTTCACGTGATTCCAGAAATTCGCTCAAAGGACTCAGGGGTTCCAGAAATCTTTCGATTTCCAGTAAGCGCGGTTCGGCTGAGTCCACCTGAAAATTTTCCGGAATGTCGGCAATGGCATCGATAATCTCTTTTATGCCTCGGGCATATTTTGCAGAAGCCGGAACAACCGCATGGGCGTTAAGACGCTTTTTAAGTAATCCTTCATTAATCTTTAAACCGTTTTTTTCTACTTCGTCCATCATATTGAGAACAACTATGGTCGGTATCTGCCAGTCAAGAATTTGCAGGGCAAGATAAATTTGCCGGCTGAGATTATTGGCATCGACCACCACAATGACGGCCCGCGGCCGGTTTGCGGGCTCGCGCCAGCTCTGCACCATATCTTCAACGATTTTTTCGTCGAGACTTTGAGCGTTGAGACTGTAAGTTCCCGGAAAGTCTTTAAGCAGAATTTTATGACCGCGCAGCCAGCCTGATTTTTTTTCAACGGTAATGCCCGGATAATTGCCGACTTTATGGTGCAGGCCGGTCAGGCGATTAAATAGTGCGGTTTTACCACTGTTGGGGTTGCCGACAATAGCAACCCAGGGGGCACTTTTATATTCCGCAGGATCGGATTTGGCCGAGTAACTATGCTTTTTCAATACGGCCGCCTCTATGTCTCCTGCGTACACGGATTTGCCTGGCCATCGATTTTCTGATCGACAGATAAAAACCACGCACTTTGATTTCGATTGGATCTCCAAGGGGGGCAAATTTAATAACGCGGAGCGGGGTTCCGTCGCTCAGTCCTAATTCTCTGAGACGACTTTGTGCCCCGTCTTCATTATTGAATCCGCTGATGTAGGCTTCGTCACCGGGGTGTAAATCTATCAATGTATATTCTTTTTTCATCTGTTTAAAATCCCCACCCCTTCTCCCCTCCCCATCCCGACTTGGCGGGAGGGATGGGTTGGGGCTTCTTCCGTTGTCTATTTAATCATGCCTTTGTGTGTTTGCAAAATCATGGATGTTTCACACTTTTATTCTTCAAAAAAACCACTGGTTATCTATGTATAATCAAAATTAGTTTAAGCATACAATTGTTATACTCATAAAACTCATTGAAGTTATGAAGTTTTCATTAGTTTGTCAAGAAAGAGAACATTCATCCACCTTGTATTTAAACAGTAGAAAAAATGAAAGCATCCGAATAACGCGTCGGCCCAAATAACTTGACATATCTATACACTCAGCTTAAATTAATTTGCTAAAATTTTTTAGTTGAAATTAATTCAATTGTATATATTAATTAAACTCAAACGGAGGTCCCCACATGTCTAACAAATTCGTCTACACTTTTGGGGCGGGTAAAGCAGATGGTGCCAGAGATATGAAATTACTGCTCGGAGGAAAAGGATCAAACCTGGCAGAAATGTCTAATCTGGGTATTCCTGTTCCGGCCGGCTTCACTATTTCTACAGATGTATGTAATACTTTCTATGAAAATGACGGAAAATATGATGACGAAGTAATAAAGCAGGTTGAAGAAGGCGTAAAGCATATTGAAAAAATTATGGATGCCAAATTCGGAGATACGGAAAATCCGCTTTTGGTTTCGGTGCGTTCCGGCGCCCCGGCTTCAATGCCCGGGATGATGGATACGGTGCTGAATTTAGGATTAAATGATGATACGGTGAAAGGTATCATCAAAAAAACGGATAACGAACGTTTTGGCTGGGATTCCTACCGTCGTTTTGTTCAGATGTATGGCGATGTGGTAATGGGATTAAAACCCGAAAGTAAGGAGGATGAAGATCCTTTTGAAGTCATCATCGATGAGATGAAAGAAAAACGCAGCGTTAAGCTGGATACGGACCTGAGCGCCGATGATCTGAAAGAACTTGTGCAGTTGTTCAAAGATGAAATTAAAAAACACACCGGTAAGGCATTCCCCACCGATCCCTGGGAACAGCTCTGGGGTGCAATCAGCGCCGTATTTAGTTCATGGAATAATCCGCGGGCGCTGAAATACCGTAAATTAAATGATATCCCTGCGGCCTGGGGAACGGCAGTCAACGTACAGTCCATGGTTTATGGTAATATGGGTGATAATTCTGCAACAGGCGTTGCTTTTACGCGCGATCCGGCAACGGGTGAAAAAATATTCTACGGTGAATATCTGGTTAATGCCCAGGGTGAAGATGTGGTCGCCGGTACGCGCACGCCGCAGCCGATCCGTAAAGATCGCAAAACGGAACCGGATCAGGTTGCCCTGGAAGAAATTATGCCCAAGGCCTATGATGAACTGACAACCATCTATGAAAAGCTCGAAGAACATTATAAAGAAATGCAGGATATCGAGTTCACAATCCAGGATGGGAAACTGTGGATGCTGCAGACCAGAACCGGTAAACGTACCGCAGCTGCGGCCGTACGCATCGCCGTGGAAATGGTCGAAGAAGGCTTAATTGATAAAGAGACCGCAGTAATGCGCATCGAACCGGCTCAGATTGATCAGTTGCTTCATCCGATGTTTGATCCTGAGGCGGAAAAAAATGTGATTGCCAGGGGTCTGCCTGCCTCACCCGGCGCGGCTACCGGTAAAATTGTTTTCCACGCCGACGATGCCGAAGAATGGGTAGCTAAAGGTGAAGATGTTATCTTAGTACGCATCGAAACCTCTCCGGAAGATATTGGCGGTATGAATGTCGCCAAAGGTATTTTGACTTCCCGCGGCGGAATGACTTCGCATGCAGCCGTTGTTGCCCGCGGTATGGGTACCTGCTGTGTGGCTGGTTGCTCATCGCTGGAAATTAATTACCGCAAAAAAACCATGACCGTCGAGGGCAAGGTTTACAATGAAGGCGACTGGATTTCTTTAGACGGTTCCAAAGGCGAAGTGATTGAAGGTAAAGTACCGACCATCAAGCCGGAATTATCCGGTAATTTTGGTAAAATCATGGAATGGGCCGATAAATTCCGCAAATTAAAGGTAAGGACAAATGCCGATACACCGAACGATTCATCCGTTGCCCGTGATTTTGGCGCGGAAGGTATAGGGCTGTGTCGTACAGAACATATGTTTTTCGAAGGTGATCGCATCAGAGCGGTACGCGAAATGATTTTGGCCGATGATGAAGCCGGACGCCGCAAGGCGCTCGAAAAACTGCTGCCCTATCAGCGGGATGACTTTTACGGCATTTTCAAAGCCATGCATGATCTGCCGGTGACGGTTCGTACACTCGACCCGCCGCTGCATGAATTCCTGCCGCACGAAGAAGGCAATCAGAAAGAAATGGCCAAAAACCTGGGTGTATCTCTGGAAGAGGTGCAGGCCAAGGTAAACGCCCTGCATGAGTTCAATCCGATGCTTGGACACCGCGGTTGCCGTTTGGGAATCAGCTATCCTGAAATTACCGAAATGCAGGCCCGGGCAATCATGGAAGCTGCCTGCCAGCTCACCAAAGAAGGCGTTAAAGTGTATCCTGAAATCATGATTCCGCTGATTGGAACCAAGGCCGAGCTGGAAGATCAGAAAAAGGTTGTTGTTGAAACGGCGGAAGAAGTGATGAAGGAAATGGACGTCAAAGTTGATTATCTTGTTGGAACGATGATTGAAATTCCGCGGGCCGCCCTTACAGCCGATGAAGTTGCCGAAGTCGCAGAATTTTTCTCCTTCGGTACCAACGACTTGACCCAGATGACCTTCGGATACAGTCGTGATGATGCCGGAAAATTCCTGAGAGAATATGAGGAAAAAGGCATTCTGCCCGAAGATCCTTTCCAGACCCTGGATCAGAGCGGCGTAGGCCAGTTGGTCGAGATGGGCGTCGAAAAGGGCCGCAAAACCAAACCGGATCTTAAAATCGGTATCTGCGGCGAGCACGGCGGCGATCCGAAATCGGTGGGCTTCTGCCACAGAGTCGGAATGGATTATGTGAGCTGTTCACCGTACCGTGTGCCCATTGCCCGTGTTGCAGCTGCCCAGGAAGCGATCCGGGAAAAGAACAGTAAGTAACAAAACGAATAATCTGATTTTCTCAAAGAGGAAAATTGTTTTGCGTAAAATAAAAAAGCCATTCACTCCAAAGTGAATGGCTTTTTATTTCGTCGAGGAAGCTTCCGGGAATCGGGTCTGTACACCATCCCCCTTCCCGAAAATTTCCTCATTTTTTTGTATAAAAATACACTTTATCATTTAGATTGATGTGATGTTTCGCACTTAAATGAAAAAAATACTTTTGATACATACCGGCGGTACTTTTGGGATGATGCCTGTGGAACCGGCTCAGAAGCTGGTGCCCGGCAGGTTTCAGGATCAGATTATACACTTTGTTCCGGAAATCGGGAAAATTGCTGACATCCATGTGCAAATCCCTTTCAATCTCGACAGTTCAAATATCGGGGTGGCGCAGTGGGATGCGCTCGCCCGTTTAATTTATCATGAAATGGATAACTACGACGGCTTTGTTGTTATCCATGGCACGGATACCATGGCCTATACCGCATCAGCGCTTTCTTTTTCTCTGCTGAATCTGCGGAAACCGGTGGTGCTTACCGGCTCGCAGCGTCCCTTATCCAGGCTGCGCTCCGACGCCCGGTCCAACCTGATTGATGCTGTGGAACTGGCGTCAATGGAAATTCCAGAAGTACTTATCGTCTTCGGACAAATAATCTTGAGGGGCAATCGCACAAAAAAACAAAGTATTACCAGTTATGATGCATTTGATTCACCGAATTACCCGCATCTGGGTGAAATCGGGCTGAAAATCAGTCTCAATAAAAAATTATTACTAAATCCCCGCAGGCAGATTAAATTCATTGAAGGATTTAATCCGCAGGCAGTGGTCATCAATGTATTGCCTTCGTTAAATCCACAGCATTACAGTCAACTGCTGGATAGTGAATTAAAAGCCTTTATCATCCTGGGATTTGGAACGGGCAACTTGCCACGCCATCAAACGGACTGGATTCCATTTATTGAAACGGCGGTTAAGAAAGGTAAAACCGTTTTCATTGGCAGTCATTCTTTGCACGGATCAACGGATTTAAGTATTTATGATTGCGGCCGACAGGCATTGAAAGCCGGCGCCTTCGAGCTGGGTGAAATGGTATCAGAAGCGGCATATGTTAAATTACTGAAAATTTTAAAAAGCACGTCGGATCGTGAGAAAATATATGAAAAATTCAGGCAAAACTGGGCAGGTGAAATTTAATGAAATGGCGGCTCTTTAAAAAGGAATATGCAAAAGTCGTTTTTTCAGCCGATTATATTTACGGATTGCCTTCGGCCGGTGAATATCAGACCTTCGACATGATGAAGTATAAAAAAATCCGTGATAAACTGGTCGATGAAAAAATTCTGAATCGCAGAAACATCCTGCGGCCCGAGCTTTGTTCTTATAATGAGCTGCGCCTGGTGCATACCGAAAAATACATCAGGAAACTCAAAGACCCCCATTATATCAGTCAGCTCCTCAAACTGGATGTCGTTAATATTTTTTACAATTCGATACTGGAATACTACCGCGCGGTTACCGGCGGTACGCTGCTGGCAACGGCCTATGCCTTACGATGGAATACGCCGGCATTTAATCTGGGCGGCGGTTATCATCATGCCCACGCCGATAAAGCAGAGGGATTTTGTGTCATTAATGATGTGGCCATTGCCATACAAAAATTTCGCAAGCTGCACCGTGCCAATAAATTTATGATCATCGATCTTGATTACCACCAGGGAAACGGGAATTTGCTGATTTTCAAGGATGATGAACAGGTATATACTTTTTCTATGCATGCCGATGCCTGGGTGGACATGAAACGGAAACAAAACAAAGATATTTTGCTTTCAAGGGATTGTTCGGATGAAGCCTATCTGCGTATTCTGAAGGAGGAACTGGATGATTCCTGTACAGCCTTTCAGCCCGATGCCGTTTTTTATATTGCCGGATCGGATCCTTATGAAAAAGACACCCTTGCCGATATGCAGATAAGCAGGGAAGCAATGCTGAACAGGAATTTGTATGTCTACCGGAAAGTCAGAAAAGCAAATATTCCGCTGGTTGTACTTGCTGGCGGCGGATACGGTGCGGAAAGCTGGGAAGTATATTACGATTTTATTGCCTACTGTTTAAATAATAAGCATTGAAATAATTGGATTTAAGCAGGAAAATTTACAAGTGAATCATAAAAATATGAAAGTACCAAAAAAATACTGGTACATTGCAAAACGGCTCAGTGCGGCCCAACTGCAGAAAGACAGCGACGATGACAGTTTTCTGAATGAAAAAGCGCTTTTCGATGTCAATATTGGAAAAAGGCGGCGTAATTTCTTTTTAGGTTATTATTCGCAGGAAGGTCTGGAACTGGCCTTTGAAAAATACAGTGTATCAAAGATATTTAAAGACAGGGGGTTTTCGGATTTAATTTACGATATAGATACAGACGATCCCTACCTCCATCGCCTGACCATCTACAACAAAAAACAGAAACCGTCCAATATGCTGGCGGAACTGGTGCTTAAAAAAGAAACCATCCTGTTTGAAATGCCCTTCGAGGCAGAAGTAAACAACAAGCGATTTGATACACTGGCCATTGAATGGATGTGTTTGCAGAATCCCTATGGGAAATTTACGCGGAAACGTCCTAAAATGCCAGGGCAGAAATTTCCAGGTTTGGGACTGGCATCAAAAGCGGTTGAGCTGTTAATGATTGCCGCCTGGCGTCTGAAATTATCCGGGTTGGTGAACACACCGGAACACTATCATAATGCATTTCTGTACTCCAAAATTTTTTATTATATTGATCCCTATGATCAGGCCAAACTGGTGGCGATGACCAGAGATATGAAAAAATATTCTCTGGAAGTTGTAGCCTGGGCCATGGAATGGGGACTGGTTACTGATGAAACAACCGGAAAACCCGCAGAATGGTTCGTGGCAAAACAGGTGATTCCGCTCAATTCAAAATTAAAGGATGTTTATAATTCTAAGACATATCAAAATCTGGTTAAGCAAGAAGCAAAAAAATATAAATTCAGTCTGGATTACCGGGCCTATAAAGAAATGAAACGAATAAAAGATATCGAAGGAGATGACAATGAAACTTAGAGCAATACAATTACGCAAAGGTAATATCATCATTTATAATGACGACCTGTATGTGCTCACTGAGGTTACTCACATAACACCCGGAAAAGGACAGGCCGTCATACAAACCAAAATGAAGCATATTCTGGACGGTACCAATGCCGAAAACCGTTTTCGTCCCGATGAAAACGTTGAAAAGGCCGACCTGGAAAACCGGACGATGGAATATTTATATAAAGACGGAAACCACTATTATTTCATGGATAGTGAGACTTACGAACAATTTCCACTGGACAGTGAACTTATCGGTGACACAGCCTTATACCTGCTGCCGAACACGCAGGTCGAGGTAAGTTTTTACGAAAATAAACCGCTGACCATTGAGCTGCCGCTCTCGATGGATTTGAAGGTCACTGAAACCGAACCTACACTGAAAACCGCAACGGTTACCTCATCTTATAAACCGGCGACACTGGAAACAGGTTTGAAAACCCAGGTTCCGCCGTTTATTGAAGAAGGCGAAATTGTGCGTATCGATACCAGAGACGGAAAATATCTGGAAAGAGCTAAATAAACTGCCTGAAATTGCAGGTTTAAAATAAGGGTGCTCTTGGAATAAAATAGTTGTCAATGATATTTTAAAAGTGCGTCTTTAATAATCACGAAAGAGGTCAATGATTTTTATTTCGAAAGCTCAATTTTTTGATTTTATTGACGATATTCGATTTACCTTTGATTTGGAAAGGTGGGGGAAAATATCGGGTACTTTGAGTCAATGTTTATTGCTTTCGGAATTCCTGACCATGTTGAATCCGGAATTAACCATTTTAATCAATAGTACCGGATCCGGCAAGAATTGTTCATCGAAATTTACATCAGAAGATCAGCTCTTTGCAGGAAAAATCATTGGGTTTAAAAATACAAGGAACATTACACAGGAATTTAAATTTAAGATTCTCTGATTATTAAAATTAACGGCGGAACTGATTTATCATGAAACCATTGCGTATCCTGATTATAGAAGATGATGAGGATCATGCTTTTCTCGAACAGGATATCCTATCCGATGAGCTCAACTGCTCGGTGTCAATCGCAAAATCCAAAGAGGATTTGAAAATTGAGGATATTGTATATTCGGATATGATTCTGCTGGATTATAACCTGCCGGATACCAGTGGCGGGGAATTATTGCGGATGATCAGAAAAAAATCGGATGTGCCTGTAATTATAATCACCGGCGACGAGCAGTTGGAAACAGCCGTCGAAACGCTAAAAAGCGGGGCCAGTGAATTTTTGGTCAAATCGCCTAAAAACATATCCTTGCTGCCGGGTATCGTTTCACGTGTGCTCGAAGATTATAAAAGCCAAAAGTTGCTGGAAAAACAGAAAAAAGAAAAGGAAGAGCTGCACACCAAGATAGAAACTTTGCGACAAGTGCTGACTACGCTTGCACACTATATTAATAATTCAACCACTACCATGTTCGGTTATGCACAACTCTGCGATCAAAATCCGGAAGATGCCGGTCGCTGTGAAAAATTAGCGCGGGTCACAATAAAAGAAACCAAAAAAATTACTTTTGTATTGCAGGAACTGGAACATTTTGTTAATTCAATGGAAATAAAAACGACCAATTATGTTAACGTGCCGGACGCCATGTTTGCAATTGAACAAAATATAAAAAAGAAGATGGATACGTTGAAGTAGACCTGAATCACAGATTTACCCTGCATAATCAATCTTACTTGATAGCACATTGTAAAATTATTATATTCAACGTTTGTTGAAACTATGAAGCATTGATAACAATTTTTAGGAGGTTGTTCCGTGAAGAGAATAGCAGCGATATTATTGAGTTTGTTAATGGCTACTCAGTTTATACTTGCTCAGGAAAAAGCCAGAAGTCCTGAAGCCGGACAGGCCTATAATGATGGATTAAATTTCGCAAAAAAGCGTAAATATGAAGATGCAATTCCTAAATTTCAGGCGGCGATTAAAGCTGATGACAATTTTCCTGAAGCACATTATATGCTTGGATACTGCCATAAAAAATTAAACCAATATAATGAGGCGGAAGTGGAATTTAAAAAAGCAATCGATCTGAATAATCAGTTTGAGAAAGCTTATCTTGCTCTTGCCGATCTTCAAACGGACGCCGACAGGAAAACGGATGCCATCAATACATTCAGCGCAGTACTTTCATTCAATGAAGATTCATATAAAGCGCATTTTGGTCTCGGGCGCGTTTATTATGAACAGCAGAAATATAGTCAAGCTATTAAGCATTTGCAGAAATCAGCGGAGCTCGATCCCAAGTATGTTTACGCCTGGAACTATCTCGGATTAACGCTGAAACAGATGGGCAGACTGGAAGAAGCGGCAACTGCTTTTCAGCAGGCCATTGACAATGAACAACGTCGTCTGCAAACCGGAAATTACTATTATTTTCTGGGTCAGGTACAACTGGATCGCGGCAACTATAAAAGTGCGGAACAAGCCTTGCTGGAGGCTTTGAAAATCAGCCGTAGCAGCAGGGTTAAGGCCGGATCCAATTTTTATCTGGGTGAAGTATACAAAAAAACCGGCCAAACCCAGAAAGCACTGCTCAGCTTTCAAAAAGCGGCAAATAACAGCGCCTGGAAACAAGCGGCCGAATATGAAATTGACCTGATTAAAAATCCCGACAAATATGTGAATTAATCGGTCTGTGTTTTTAATAAAAACCAATAATCCGTTTACAAATAATTATTATAAAATAAATTGATCAAAAGTATCATAAACAGAGAGGAAAATTAAGGAAATTTATGATTACTGTTAAAATTCGTGATAACGAACCGTTCGAAAAGGCATTCAAACGGTTTACCAAAGCCTGTGAAAAATCCGGCTTAATGGCTGATATTAAAAGACATCAGCACTATGAAAAACCAAGCGATCAGAAAAAACGTAAAATGAATCAGGCCAGACGTAAAATGCGTAAACTAATGGCCGAACTCAATAGATAAATTAAAATTCAATCATGACTCTGGAAGAAAAAATTACCGCGGATATGAAAACTGCCCTGAAAAGCGGCAGAAAAGAGGAGCTTTCCGCTTTACGCACATTACTGTCCCAGATCAAAGATGAGCGCATCAAACAGCGCCCTAAACGGGATATCGACGATGAGGATATGATGCGCGTGCTCCTTTCTGCTCAAAAGAAACGCAAGGAATCCATCGAGATGTACCTGGCCGGCGGCAGAGACGATTTGGTAGAAAAAGAAAAGCAGGAATTATCCGTTATCGGGCGCTATCTTCCCGAGCAGCTTTCCAAAGACGAAATCCTTGAAATCGTTAATCAGGTTATTAACGAAAGCGGCGCCACATCTATGAAAGATATGGGAAAGGTTATGGGCGCCGCAATGGCCAAACTGAAGGGCAAGGCAGACGGCAAGGTAGTTCAGGATCTGGTGCGTGAACGATTGAATCAACTTTCCCAATGAATTATTTTGATATTATTTTAATAATTCTTATCGCACTCGTCACAATCAGGGGAATCTTCCGCGGATTAATCAGGGAATTAGTTGTTTTAATTTCACTGATTTTAGGAATCCTCGTTGCATTTACCTTTTTAACGCCCGCAACAAACCTGGTATTATCGGAAATTCCGGAAATACCGGAGTTTGCGGTGCGTATCATCGTTTTTATTGTTCTTTTCCTTGCCGTAAATCTGGCGGTGCGCTTTATCGGTAAGATGCTGAACAAGTTCGCTTCGCTTACGTTTTTACAGCCGGTTAATCGTCTTGCCGGCGGCATATTTGCATTCGGAAAAATCATACTCATCATCAGCGTGATCTTTATTCTGATCGGTTTTATCCCTTTCTCGAATATTCTGATGAAAAAGCTGGGCGCCGGGGAAAGCCTGCTCTATAAACCGATTCTGGCTTTTGCACCGGCTTTCTATCACATTCTTACTTCCATATTGCCGATTGATAATCAGTTTCAGCAGAACGTGCTCGAATCATTTCAATCGGCGGATTCAACCGTAAAACGCATGCTTAATCCTTTTTAAGGCAATAAATATATGTTTCAGTTTGAAAAAGTAAAACAGGCTCTGGAATTCGATAAACTTATCGATTTCATTGCGGCAAGGTGTGTATCAGCAACCGGGCATGCCCGCTTAACAAACGCCCGGCCATTTCTGGACAAAGCGGCACTTGAACAGGTTATGCGGGAAATTCAGGAGATGCGGGAAGTATTCCTTGTTGACGGCGGTTTTCCGATCTGGGACTACTGTGATGTCCGCATCCTGCTCAATAAAATTGAACCGGCTGAGAGTTATCTTGACGCCAAAGAGTTTCTGCAACTGCAAAACTTTCTTGAAGTTGTCTCGGAAATCAAACAGTTTAAAAACCGTTACGGTGAAAAGTATCCCCATTTGAGCGCTGTCATTGAAAAACTGCAAAAAAAAGACAGCCTGCTTTCGCAGATTCGGTTTACCTTCGAACCGTCGGGCAGAATTTATGATAACGCCAGCCCCGGGCTAAAATCGATTCGCCGCGAAATCAGTCAACTGGATACGGATATTCATGAGCGGCTTGATCGTATCATCCGAAAGAAGAAAACCTATCTGCAGGATGAATATCAAACCCTGCGCGACGGCCGGCTTGTACTGCCGGTGCGTGAATTTTCCGTTACTAAAATTCCGGGCATTGTACACGGCCAGTCTGCTACAGGTCAGACCTATTTTGTCGAGCCAATGGCCGTTGTAGACTTAAACAATCAACTGCAAAAACTGCATACCGCGGAACAAAAAGAAATCATAAAAATACTGAAGCGGCTTACCAACCAGGTTCGCAGCGAGCAAAGCGATTTGATCATGAATCTTGATTTGCTAAACGCTCTCGATGTGTTACAGGCTAAGGCTAAATATGCCAATGAATTTAATGCGTCGGCGCCCCAGATCAATGATTTCTTTGCCTGGGATATTGTCCGCGGCAGCCATCCGCTGCTGCTTAAAATGCATCCGGATACGACCGTGCCGCTCAATTTAACAATCGGCGAAGATAATCAGGCGCTGATCATATCCGGTCCCAACGCCGGCGGGAAAACCGTAGCCCTGAAAACCGTGGGCAACCTGCAGCTCATGTTCCAGTGCGGATTTCAAATCCCGGTCGCCGAGGGTACGAAGATGCCCGTTTGCAAACAGATTTTCAGCACAATTGGCGATGAACAGTCCATCGAGCATGACCTGAGTACATTTTCATCGCATATTAAATCTTTAAATACGGTAATTGAAAATATCGATGATCATGCCCTGGTGCTGGTTGATGAAATCGGCAGCGGCACCGAGCCTTCCGGCGGCGCGGCGCTGGCGATGGCCTTTATGGAAAGCATGAATAGACCGGGCGTTGTCACTATAGTAACCACCCACCAAAATATACTGAAATCTTTCGCCAGCGAAACACCGGGTATCGAAAATGCGGCCATGCAGTTCGATATGGAAAACATGAATCCCCTGTTTATACTTGAAATGGGCGTTCCCGGCAGCAGTTATACTTTTGATATCTGCCGGCGTCTGGGTTTTGATGAAAATGTGCTGAAACGGGCAATCGAAATCAGCGGCGAGGATTCGTTCGAACTGGACAAGCTGCTGAAAGACGTGGTGGATAAAAGCCGCCGCTATCAGCAAATGTCCAACGATATTGCGATCAAGCAAACAGAGCTTAACGGTTTGATTCAGCTTTATAAAGAGCATAACGACGCCCTGAAAAAACAGCGCCGCAAGATTGATAAGGAAGCGGCGCAGACGGCCCGTGAACGGCTGGAAAACGTCAACCGTGAAATTGAAGCGGCGATCCGTGAAATCAAAGAATCGCAGGCCGATAAACAGGTGGTCAAAAAAGCCAGGGAACGGATAAACAAACAAAAGGCAGTGTTCAGCGAACAGGACAGTGTCGAAATAAGCAGCGAACAACCGGATATTGATGCGCTGCGGGAAGGCCGGAAAGTGCGTTCGCGGCAGTACGGCATCACCGGTACCATTTCGAAGATTTTCAGGAATAAAAAAGAAGTGGAAATCGA
>CAYXRA010000004.1:66566-72024 GCA_964467525.1 uncultured Calditrichaceae bacterium | reverse complement strand
TATGTGAAAAGTGGGGTACCTTCGATCGGTATATCTGGCATTTTACAGACGGCAAGCCGATAAAAAACACGTTTAAAAAAATGTCCGAAGTTCCTGCCCGTACGCCGCTTTCAGATAAAATAAGCGCCGAACTGAAAAAAGAAGGATTTAAATTTGTCGGCTCTACAATCGTATACGCGCACATGCAGGCCACAGGCATGGTTAACGATCATACGATTGATTGTTTCAGATACAATGAGGTTTAAAATTTATGAAAATACTTATCAGCGGCGCCAGCGGATTTATCGGCAGTGCACTCACCAAGGCATTGTTGGAACGCGGGCACACCATTCAGGTTATCTCCCGAAACTGTAGTAAGTTTGATAATAATGATTCGCCAGAAATCAAATGTGTGACCTGGCCCGGTGAAACAGCAGACGATCAGCGCTTCACTAATGCTGTTGAAAACAGCAATGTGATTATCAATCTGGCCGGTGAGAATCTTGGTCGCTGGCCCTGGACGAGATCGTTTAAATCAAAAATTTTACAGAGCAGGATTTATACAGGACAAACGCTCAGCGCGGCAGTAAAGGCTGCAGGAACAAAACCGGATTTGTTTATTCAGGCATCGGCCAGCGGTTATTACGGTGATACCGGAACGAGCGTCGCAGATGAATCGACACTGCCCGGTACCGGTTTTTTAGCGGACGTCTGTAAGGAATGGGAAGCCAGCAGCGCCCCGGTCGAAGAGCTGGGCGTTCGACGCATTATTATGCGTATTGGCGTTGTGTTGGGGCCCGGCGGTCTAATTAACAAGATAAAACCGATTTTTAAATTGTTCCTGGGCGGTAAACAGGGCAGCGGGAATCAGGGTTTCCCATGGATACATCTTGAAGATCTGATCCGCGCCGTAATTTTGTTTGTTGAAAATGATAATTTGTCCGGGCCATTTAATCTCAATGCGCCGCAGAAAACCACAAACGCAGATTTTTGTCATGCAATGGCCGATGCCCTTAACCGACCCTGCTGGCTGCATGCACCGGCCTTCATGATTCGTGCCGCTCTGGGTGAAATGGGACAGGAAACACTGATCAAATCACAGTTTATTGAACCGAAGGCTCTGCAAAAAGCCGGATTCAAGTTTAAATTTAACGCTATTAAAGCGGCACTTAAAGAAACTTAATGCTATGAATTAATTTATGCTTGTTTTCTGTGATGATACCGCTTATGCCGGAAAGCTGCTTCCCCGGATTCCAGAGTGGCATCCGCTTGACAAGTTGCATGCAGATGCAGACAATTCAATCCGCATTATTCTTTTTAAGCTTTTCAATGAAAAACCAATTTTTTACCATAATGACGAATCTTGTTCATTTTGGAATTATTGTTTTATTAGCGGATTTGCAGAAGCCTCTCAGTTTGACAAACTGCTTGAATTAAGCCGCAGTGGACTTCTTTCGAATATGCATTGCCTGGCAGTTGCCGCAGAGGGCAGCGGATTTCACGGATTCAGAAACCGTGACTGGGTCACCGCACCGGGCAATTTACATCTGTCCGTTTATTTGAGTCCCCAAACCGCGATTAAGTTTTTCCATGTGGCTTTTACAATACTTTTGGCCAACGCCGCGCTACAGGCCCTCGATGAGATCGCATCATTGAAAGGAAAATCGCAGATCAGGTGGATCAATGATATTGTTATTAATGATGCAAAAGCGGGCGGAGTATTGACGCATACACAAACCCAGGGCAACATCGTTACCTCGGCCATATTGGGTATAGGCATCAACATTGAATGCACCCCGTCACTCAAACCTGATATTTTCGTTCCCGGTGTCACTGCCATTAAAAAGCATTGCAATGATATTTATACACAATCCACAGTATTGCATCACCTGCTTGAAAAAATTCAAATAAATTATACGGCTTTAATCAGAGGTCATTATAATTCCATTTTTTCATTTTACAAATCGCGCTCGATGGTGATTGGGCGTCACATTGCCGTTTATTCCGATCCCCTGCAGGGAAACATTCAAAAATTAAGCGAAGGTAAAGTTGTCGATATCGGCAAGGGGCTGGAGCTTTATCTTGAAGGTCAAAGAAAACCGATCAACCGCGGTCGTATTGTCCTTAAAAAATAATTTGCTGCTTGAAAGTAAGCAAAATATATAGTATACTGTATACAGATTTTCAATATAAAAAATGCATTCCTTCAAAAACTAACGCGTTAAAGGACTTGTAGATGGAACCATTAGATCTTCTATGGATCTGTGGCGTTGCAATTTCTGCTGTCTTTATCGTTCTTGGCCTGCTTGCTCTGCTTATGCGTCTTATTATTTATGTATTTCCAGCGAATCTTACGACCGAACCGGATCATGCGCTTTATGCCGCAATTGCCACATCCCATAACAAATTTTATCCAGGCAAAATAATCACCAAAATCGAGGAGCTAAAATGATTTTCACAAAAACGCCCAAAACGATCCGCGTTATGGTTACGCCATTCAGGGACGGCTTGCAGAGCTCGTTCGGCGGCAAAGTAAGGCTGCATGATTTCCTGCCGGCGATGCAGGCCGCCGCTGAGGCCGGCATCCGTCATATGGAATTCGGCGGAGGCGCCCGCTATCAGGCCCCCTATTTTTATCTCGGTGAAAATCCTTTTGAAACCATGAAAAAAATGCGTGAAGCCGTGGGCCCCGATGTGGAGCTGCAAATCTTAACCCGTTCCGTGTCCGGCGTAACGCTGACCACGCAATCTATAGAAGGCCTTTCCCTGCAGGCAAAACTGATGAAAGAGGCAGGTACAACCTGGGACCGGAATTTTGATTATATGAACGATGTGGATAACCTTGTCAAAACCGGCAAACCCATTGTTGATGCCGGCATGCACCACCAGGCTTCCATTGCCCTCATGGGCCTGCCATTCAAATCCGATCGCGTGCACACGCCTGAATTTTACATCAATATCGGCAAAAGGCTGCTCGAGAGCGATGTCCATATTGACAGCATTTGCCTTAAAGATGCCAGCGGTACCACAACACCGAAAACAATTTATGATACTGTAATAGGCTTAAAGAAAATTTTGCCGCCGGAAATGATTTTATGGATGCATACGCATGATACGGCAAGCACCGCCGTATCTTGCTATATGGCCGGTATTGCCGCCGGTGTGGACGGCGTTGACCTTTCCATCAGGCCGCTGGCAAGCGGCACGGTGCAGCCTGATGTCCGTTCGCTGGCCCATGCTCTGAAAAATACCGGTTATGCACTGGATGTTGACGCTTCAAAAATCAGAGAAATAGAAAATCTGTTAAATGAAGGTTTAAAAGAATATAATTTTAATCCGGCCACAACCACCGCGGATGCCCGCGTACTCGGCTTTCCCATGCCCGGCGGTGCGATCGGGCCGAACGTACATATGATGGTAAAGGCCGGCATTCTGCATAAATACGGCGAAGTACTCGCGGAATTTCCGGTTGTCGTAGAAGCAGGCGGCGCCTGGACATCCGTTACTCCGGGTAGTCAGCAATACTGGCTGCAGGCTTTCAATAATGTGATGTATGGACGCTGGGAAAAGATCGATCCGGGATTCGGTCGCGCTGTACTTGGTTATTTTGGGAAGACACCGCTTCCGCCCGATCCCGAAGTAATCAAAACCGCATCCGAACATCTGGATCTGCCTGTGTTCGAAGGTGACCCGCTGGAAGCGGCGCCGAAAAATATTGAACCGGCGCGTAAAGCCCTGGAAGAAAGAAATTTGCCGGTCAATGATCAGAATACTTTTCTGGTTCTGGCAGCGATGGTACCCGGCAAAAAAATGGAAGTCAATGAAGGTATCAAATTTTTATCCGGCAAAGGCAAAATCGATATTCCGCTGAAAAAGAAAGAAGAAAAAGAACCGGCCGGGGCGGCGCCGGTTCAGCCAAAAGCAGCACCGGCTGATGTCGTTTCCACGAAGTGTGTTGTCGAAGAAAACGGTAAATCCAGAACATTTGTCGTTACGCTTGAACCCATCGACGGCGCTTTGGAAAAATCCGCTGCAGAGAGCAGTACATCGGCGGATGGCGGTAAACCGGTCTATTCAACATTCTCCGGGGCGGTGGATATCGTTGATATCCTGGTTCAAAAAGGAGATAAGATAAAAGCCGGCGATGTTGTCGTTCAGGTGGAGGCGATGAAAGCCAAGCATGATATCAAAGCGCCGTTCGACGGGATTATCAGATCTATCAATGTTGAAATTGGCGATGAAATCGACGCATCAAAACCAATTTTAACCATAGCTTAACCAGGACGGGAATATGGATGCATTTTTAAAATTAGTCAGTCAATCAGGATTTGCTAATCTGCAGATTGGAAACTGGATAATGTTCGCTATCGCCGGGATTCTGATTTATCTGGCCATTAAAAAAGAATACGAACCATTATTGCTTATTCCAATCGGATTCGGCATCATACTGGCCAACCTGCCACTGGCAAAGATGGGCGCCTATGGTGACGGCATCATAGCGCTGATCTACAGAACCGGAATTAAAACCGAGCTGCTGCCGCCGATTATATTCCTGGGCGTCGGCGTGCTCACCGATTTTCGGCCGCTACTTGGAAGACCGCTGACATTTTTTCTGGGCGCTGCGGCACAGGTTGGCATATTTATCGCAGCTATCGGTGCAGCTTATCTATTTGGATTTAACATGAAAGAAGCGGCCTGCATCGGTATTATCGGCGGGGCAGACGGACCGACTTCCATATTTTTATCCGCTCAGCTTGCTCCGCATCTGCTTGGTCCGGTGGCGTTGGCCGCATACAGCTACATGTCGCTCGTACCAATTATTCAACCGCCGATTCTACGCATGCTGACCACAAAAAATGAACGGGCCATCGATATGCCCCAGCAAATTAAAGTATCGCGAACGGCTGTGATCATTTTTCCGATCGTGACCGGCGTAATCGCTTCACTGGCCATTCCATCAAGCGCCCCGTTAATCGGTATGCTGATGTTCGGCAATCTGATCAGAGAGAGCGGTGTCACCGATCGGCTCAAAAAAACGGCCGGCGGATCGCTGATAGACATTGTTACTATTTTCCTCGGCATTGCCGTGGGGGCAACAATGGACAGCGCGCGATTCTTAAACTGGGATACGCTGATGATTTTACTGCTGGGCGCCGTGGCTTTCGCCTTCAGTACAGCAGGCGGGATTGTGTTTGCAAAAATCATCAATATTTTTCTTCCAAAGAAAAATAGAATTAATCCCTGTATCGGCGCTGCAGGCGTGTCCGCTGTTCCCATGGCCGCACGCGTCGTTCAGAACTTTGTATCCGAAAATACCGATGGTAAAGTAAATCCGCTGATGCCGGCGATGGGCCCCAATGTTGCCGGAGTAATCGGTTCCGCGGTAGCGGCCGGCGTTTTCCTTATGTTGCTGCTGTGAATGCCCGTTAACAGGCAATGCAGTATACGCTTCGACATGGATGGTTAGGCATTGGAATAC
>CAYXRA010000004.1:3752-66466 GCA_964467525.1 uncultured Calditrichaceae bacterium | reverse complement strand
ATCATTTTCAGAATACGGGATGTATTCGAGAGATAGAAGCCTGCTGTTCATTTGAATTATATCAGCCGAAAGCGGATTGATAGAGCAGTACCAAGTGACACTGGCCGGTTTAATATTTCATTTGGATTGAACCGGTCAATGTTCATTATATTCGCAGCGGAATTCGTTATCCGCGTACTTTTGCGATGGGATTGCTTTTCTTATTTAAAATATATAGCGGGGTGATCGGATCATGGGAAAAGGTGACAAAAAAACACAACGGGCAAAATATACGGTGGATCTTTTGGAAAAACCCGTCCCCAAAAAAAGATCAAACGCTCCAAAAATAAAAAGAAGGCAACCAAATAAGAACACCGTATTCTACAAAACTTTGTTTGAAAATTAACTAATTGTTTATGCCCGAATCATTTATTTCACTGTAAAGTTAATAAGTGTGGTGTAAATTACAATTTAATTACGCTGCGTTAATCGGTTAGTATCTGCACGTTGAGGAGCCTTTTATGAAACGTATCTATGCCATTATATTTATTTTAATACTCGTACTCCTGTCATTTTATCTGGGCAGATGGTATGTGCATCAATTTGAGATTGACAAAATAAATAACCTGACGGTTAAAGGCGCCGCAAAGGTGACCGGTCTGCATTTTACCGAATCGGAACGTGATTCCATGATGCAGGACCTTAAAATCAAATTGAAGAAGTATAAAAACATCCGGAACGCAACACCGGAAAACGATATCCCGCCGGCGCTGCAGTTCAATCCGATTCCCGTGGGCGCAGCGTTTCCGGCCGAACAAAAGCCCTTCAAAACAAAAACTTATTCGGATATCATAATGCCGGTGCAGAAGGACGATCTGGCCTGGTACAGCGTCGGTCAGCTTGCCCATCTGATCAAGTCGCGCAGGATTACATCAGTGGAGCTGACCAAATTCTTTATTGATCGCCTGAAAAAGTATGATCCCAAACTCAAATGCGTGATTACCCTTACCGAAAAACTTGCTCTGGAACAGGCTGAAACTGCCGACCGGGAGATTGCCGCCGGGAATTACAGGGGATTATTGCACGGCATTCCCTACGGCGCTAAAGATCTGCTTGCCGTAAAGGGATATAAAACCACCTGGGGCGCCAGGCCTTACAAAGATAAGGTCATTGACCGTGATGCAACGGTTATTAAAAGACTGCGCAAAGCCGGGGCAGTGCTGGTGGCAAAGTTAAGTATGGGCGCTCTGGCCTGGGGTGACGTGTGGTACGGCGGAAAAACACGTAATCCCTGGAATATCGAGCAGGGTTCATCAGGTTCTTCTGCCGGTTCGGCCTCGGCCGTAGCCGCCGGATTGGTACCATTTGCCATTGGAACGGAAACCTGGGGATCCATCGTTTCGCCCTCCACGGTTTGCGGTACCACCGGACTGCGTCCGACTTACGGAAGGGTGAGTCGCTACGGCGCCATGGCTTTGAGCTGGACCATGGATAAGATTGGCCCGATCTGCCGTAACAGCGAAGACTGCGCGATTGTATTTAACGCTATTTATGGTCCCGATGGTAAAGATCAGTCCGTTTTTGATCTGCCATTTAATTATCAGCCTGAAATTGATTTCAGTCGCTTACGCGTCGGTTATCTGAAAGACGATTTTGAGAGTGATTATCCCTTCAAAACGAATGATTCTTTAGCTTTGAATATTTTCAGGGAAATGGGTGTGGATTTGATTCCAATTGAACTGCCTTTTCCAAATGTAGAGGATTTATCTTTTATTTTGTCAGCCGAAGCGGCCGCCGCATTCGATGAATTAACTATTAGCAATAAGGATGATCAGCTTGTGCGGCAGATTCGTAATGCCTGGCCTAATGTTTTTCGCCATTCCCGCCTGGTTCCCGCCGTTGAGTACATCAATGCCAACAGATTGCGCTATAAGCTGATTCAGGAAATGGCGGAAATGATGAAAGAGGTCGATCTCTATCTTGCACCGTCATGGCAGGGTAGTAATCTGCTGTTGACCAATTTAAGCGGCCATCCCTGTGTCGTGTTTCCAACTGGCTTTTCCGAAGACGGCACCCCGACATCGATGACCATCAACGGACAGTTATTTGATGAAGGTACAATTCTGGCGCTGGCGGGTATGTTTCAGCATCGTACGGACTTTAATAAAAATCATCCCGATTTGGATAAATAGAAGAAAATTATGTCGTAGCCTCATTTAAAAATTTGTTTATTTTGATACCAGGAAATTGATGATTAATTTCATGAAATTTTAATAAAAAGAGTTCGAATTTTCATTTACAAGATTGATTTTATTTAGTAATTTTCGTGTCATCGAAACTGTATTAGTTCACTTTGTTAACAAACGAATTATTAAGGAGATGTATTGATGTTCGACAGAAAAATACTTGAGGATCTTGGAATTAAAGAAAAAAATTTTGGTTCCTGTACTGGTCTGAAATGGGGTAAGACGACTGATCAGGGTGAATTAAAGATTCACTCTCCCGCAGACGGTAAATTTATCGCCTCGGTTTACCAGGCCTCGGAAGAGGATTATGATCACGTGGTCAAAACCGCACAGGAAGCCTTTATAGCATGGAGAAAGATTCCGGCGCCGAAAAGAGGCGAAATCGTTCGCCAGATGGGACTTGCACTTCGTGAATATAAAGCCCCCCTTGGCGCTCTGGTATCCTATGAAATGGGCAAATCCCTGCAGGAAGGCTGGGGTGAAGTGCAGGAAATGATTGATATTTGTGATTTTGCCGTTGGCCAATCCCGGCAGCTCTATGGTTTCACCATGCATTCCGAGCGCGCTTCACACCGTATGTACGATCAGTATCATCCGCTTGGTCCGGTAGTCACCATATCGGCTTTTAATTTCCCGGTTGCAGTGTGGTCCTGGAATGCAATGATTGCGGCGGTTTGCGGGGATGTGAACATCTGGAAGCCGGCCTCAAAAGTGCCGCTTACGGCAATCGCTGTTCAAAACATTCTGAGACCTGTACTCAAAGATAATGATCTGCCGGAAGGGGTTTTCAATCTGATTGTCGGGCGCGGCTCGACTATCGGTGAAAAAATTCTTAACGACAGACGCATTCCTCTGGTGTCACTGACCGGATCAACCCGGGTTGGTAAACATGCCGGAGAAGTTATTGGCTCTCGCCTTGGTAAGTATATTCTGGAGCTGGGCGGCAATAACGCAATTATACTTACACCGGATACGGACCTGAAATTAGCAATTCCTTCAATTATTTTTGGCGCGGTGGGTACGGCAGGCCAGCGGTGTACCACAACCCGTCGCGTAATCATTCATGAATCCCTCTATGATAAAGTTAAAGAATCGCTGCTGAAAGCTTATAAAAGTCTGAAGATCGGCAATCCGCTCGATCAGAGCAACCATGTAGGTCCGCTGATCGACAAGGATGCCGTACAAACATTCACTGATGCGCTCGAAAAAGTTCAGCAGGAGGGCGGCAAACTGACTTTTGGCGGCGAAGTACTCAGCGGTCCCGAGTACGAATCGGGCTGTTATGTCGTCCCGGCAATTGTTGAAGCTGAAAATCACTATGATATCGTGCAGGAAGAAACCTTTGCCCCGATCCTTTATCTGATAAAATACAGCGGCGAGGTTGAAGAAGCGATTGATATTCATAATGGCGTGGAGCAGGGTCTTTCATCAGCCATTTTCACAACGAATCTGCGAGAAGCGGAAACCTTCCTTTCCCACTGGGGTTCGGATTGCGGTATCGCTAATGTCAATATTGGGACCTCCGGCGCGGAAATCGGCGGCGCTTTTGGCGGTGAAAAAGACACCGGCGGCGGCCGCGAATCGGGTTCCGATGCCTGGAAGGCTTACATGCGCAGACAGACGAATACCATCAATTTCAGTACCGACCTGCCTTTAGCCCAGGGCATTAAATTTGATATTTAACACTTGCGTAAATCCGCGGTTAGTTTTGACCGCGGATTTTCTTTTTAAATACGCGAATAATCAGCAGTACTCCGCCTGGAAATAACAAAGCATCATTTCAATTAATAAATAGAATTACCCGTTCTGACAAATTTAATTGAATATGCATTATTTGCATTCTATCAGCGCAGCAACTGAATAAACATCTTAGCCTCATCGGAATGACCGGAATTATTTGATTCTTTTATATCATCTAATTAAATTTATAGTTTGAAAATTAATGCTTATAGCGATGATAACCCGAATAGTTTCGCGTACTTAAATAAGGAAGGACCTATGTTAAAACCGCGTAAAAAATTAACTAAAAAAGAAATCAAAGAAGATAAATTCGTAAAAACCGCTTTACAGACCCGGGCCTTTATCGAAGATAATTACAGACAGGTGTCGATTATTACCGGTGCGGTATTCGGAATTATAATTCTGATTATGGTTTATACTTATTTCCAGCGCCAGTCGAGTGAAAAATCATCTGCGATTCTGGGGCAGGCGCAATTGGAATACCAGAATATGAACTATACGAAAGCAAAACAATTTCTTAACCGTTTGCTCGATGAGTATTCGGGAACGGAAGCTGCAGATCAGGGCATGTTTTTACTGGCCAATCTCTTTTACCAGGAAAATAACATCGAGCAGGCAAAGCAGCTTTACAGCGAATTCATAGATTCATACGGCGGCAGTGAAATTTTAATGGCCTCGGGCTATGCCGGTTATGCGGCCTGTCTCGAAAAAGAGGAAAGGTTCGAAGAAGCGGCGGAATACTATCTTAAGGCTTCGAAAAAAGCGCCTGAGTTTGTAGAGGCGCCTAATTACCTGTATCTCGCAGGTAAAAATTACCTTGCCGCGGAACTGCCGGAAGAAGCAAAAGATACGTTTCAGACTATTATCAAGAAGTATGAAGATTCAGACCGCTTTAATGATGCTAAATCACAGTTAATCCTATTAGCAAAAAAATCGTAATGGATATTCTCGAAAAAGCAGGTAACTACTTCCTGGACGTCTACAATTGGTTTCCTCTGGATGTAGAGAAGGGCAGGGGCGTTTATCTATACGATAAAAACGGATCCTGTTACCTTGATTTTCTGGCCGGTATTGCCGTTAATGCCCTGGGCTATCAGCACCCGGCAATTAACGAGGCCGTTGAAAAACAACTGCATCGCAACCTGCATCTGAGTAATTTTTTACTGCAGGATGTACAGGTTGAATTAGCCGAACGCCTCATTAATATCTCGAAATTTTCCAAACTGTTTTTCAGCAATAGCGGAACGGAAGCCATCGAAGGATTACTGAAGCTGGTAAAAAAATGGGGCAATAGTCATAATAAGCATGAAATCATCGCTTTCGAGGGCAGTTTTCACGGCCGCACGCTCGGGGCGCTTTCCCTCACCATGCAGGAAAAGTATCAAAAAAATTTCCATCCCCTTTTACCAAAAATCATAAAAATTCCGTTTGATGATGTCGACGCTTTCAACGATGCAGTCAACAATGAAACACTGGCGATTTTTTATGAAGGGATTACCGGCGAAGGCGGCATCAGATCACTCTCTGATGAGATGTTTAGGGCCATGGAAGAGGCCAGAGATACTTACAATTTTCTGATTATTGCCGATGAAATTCAAACCGGCGCCGGCCGGACCGGGAAATTTTATTACTATGAACATACAAAATTTAAACCTGATGCCATAGCCAGCGCCAAAGGACTTGGCGGTGGACTGCCGCTTGGCGCTTTTCTGGTTTCGGAAAAACTGGTTTCCGTTTTTGATCGTGGCGAACACGGCACAACCTACGGTGGTAATCCTCTGGCCTGTGCCAGCGGATTGGCCGCAGTTAATATAATTTCCGATGAACATTTTTTACACAAGGTCGAAATCAGAGGAAACTATTTAAAGAGTAAACTGGCTGAAATTGTTGCCGATTTTGGCGATATTGCAACAGAAGTGCGCGGCATGGGACTCATGGTTGGCCTGGAAGTAAAAAAAGACGCGCAGAAGATTATGCAGGAAGCCTTCAGGCAGGGACTCATTTTTAATATTGCAGGCGGCAATACATTGCGTTTTGTTCCGCCCCTCATTGTTGATGAGTCGGAGATCGATGAAGCCTATGAAAAACTGCGCTTAACCTTCAAACGGTTATTCGGCTGAAAGCCTGTCATTATTTTGATCGCGGACAATTAAACGGCATAGCCTGTAACTGGTATTTGAAGCAATTGATCAATAAACTGAGATATAACTGTGTATCATGATGTCTTTATATTGATTTCACTGATTTTATCATCGGTGCTTATCGCACTCATTGCCTTCAGCTTTTCTCCTCTGAAAAGTATTTACAGTGCAAATACTTCTTCCAGAGATAAAAAATTTAAGATTAAAATTGATAAAACAGAATTAATGCTAAGGATTATTCTCTTTATCATCGTTCTGAACATAATTTGCCGGCTGGTATTTATTGTTGCATTTTCGGCTGAAATCAATAATTATGACCTGACCACAAGTTTTTTTTCCCTGCCCTTTATTTTCATGGTTGAACAAACTGTGGTTTTTTCTGTATTTATGATGTTTGCTGCCGTTTTGCTGCTATACTTCCGTTTAAAATTAGAAAACAGATTTAAATATTTAAGAAACGTACTCATCGTTCTATTATTATTCGTTATCATCGATCTGATAAGCGTCGGTTACCTTTACATTAAAACCGGTGCGGTATTACTAATACCTCATGACGCAGAATTCACTACGTCTGACACGTTTGATGTTTCAAGTCATGGCCGGGCTTATTTACTTTTAACCTTCGGCATTGTGATTTTTATTTTACTGGCCTACAACCTGCATAATCAGCGTAATTTTATCAATAGTATTTTACAGGCATTTTCTTATATCAGTACGATCATTTTTGCCGCTTATCTCACGATAATTTCGATTTCTTATTTTTTTGAGGGACAAACTTATTTATATTCTGCCTTAAGTTTTATAAATTACGACTTGGGATTTTTGGGTTTGGTTTGGTTGTTTATTTTTCTCAGCGGAGTCAGTTGTCAGATGTATAATATTGTACTACTAAAACGGAAAAAAAATTTTATCAGCGAACAATATTGCCTGAACTATTTTGTTCATTTGAACAGAATTTCATTGGTAAGTTTTTTCGGGGTATGCATTATCGCCTTTTTTCCTTTAATTTTAAATACTATAATTAAGTGATGAAGGACTGAATATGGCTGAAGTAAAATTAGAAAAAGTCAATAAGTTTTACGACAAAAAAGTACACGCCGTTAAAGAGGCCTCGCTTCATATCAAGGATAAGGAATTCATTGTATTGGTTGGCCCTTCAGGCTGCGGTAAATCAACGCTTCTTCGGATGATTGCCGGGCTTGAAGAAATCAGTTCTGGCCAAATCTGGATCGGCGACCGGCTGGTAAATGATGTTCCGCCCAAAAATCGTGATATTGCGATGGTTTTTCAGAATTATGCGCTGTATCCCCATATGTCTGTTTATGACAATATGGCCTTTGGTTTAAAGTTGAGAAAATTTCCGAATGCCGAAATAAAAAAACGCGTGGAAGAAGCTGCTGATCTTCTGGGTATGAGGGAATTTCTCGAGCGTAAACCTAAAGCCTTGTCCGGTGGTCAGCGTCAGCGGGTTGCAGTGGGCAGAGCTATTGTGCGCAAACCGCTGGTATTTCTGTTTGATGAACCGCTGAGTAATCTCGATGCGAAACTGCGCGTGCAGATGCGCATCGAAATCAGCAAATTGCACCAGCGGCTTGAAACGACAATGATCTATGTCACGCACGATCAGGTTGAAGCGATGACCATGGGCGATCGTATCGTTGTGATGAAAGACGGAGAAATTTTGCAGGTTGATACGCCGCTCAATCTGTATAATAAACCGACCAATGCTTTTGTTGCCGGTTTTATTGGCAGTCCGGCCATGAATTTTTTCAAGGGTGAACTGGTCAGTAACGGCGGACTAAAATTTCATTCGGACGGACTGGAGCTGCAGTTTGGCAAAACGAGTCGGGAACGCCTTGCAGATTACAATTTGAAAGAAATTTTAATCGGCATCCGTCCTGAGCATATATTCGTTGATAAGAATGACTCAGAAGATAAACCGCAAATCAGCGCCAGTGTTGAGGTGATCGAGCCCATGGGCAATGAAACCTTTGCTTATATGAAATCAGGATCAACAACCTTTACAATGCGCACCCAGCCTAATGTAAAATTCTCTGTCGGGGATCAATTAAATCTGGGTATCGAGCCCGATAAAATCCATTTTTTTAACCCGGAAACGGATAAGGCTGTTTAAATTTTAATTTAGACATGATCCAAAAACGATGGAGCTTTTATGAAATTCCCCGCCGAACCGTTCAGAATTAAAGTTGTCGAACCGGTGCGCAGAACCACATTCACTGAACGCGATGCTTTAATCAAAGAAGCAGGTTATAATATTTTTTTATTACCTGCAGATTCCATTTATATCGATTTGCTCACCGATTCCGGTACCTCGGCGATGAGCGATAATCAATGGGCAGGCTTAATGCTTGGCGATGAATCCTATGCCGGCAGCAAAAATTATTATAATTTTGAGGCAACGGTAAGTAAAATTTTCGGATTTAAGCATATCATTCCGACGCACCAGGGCAGGGTAGCGGAGAACCTGTTATTTTCAACCATACTAAAAGCAGGTGATGTCGTTCCAAATAATATTCATTTTGATACCACCCGGGCCAATGTGGAATATCACAAAGCAAAAGCCATTGACTGCGTTATAGACGATGCCCTTAATCCGGAAACAGAGCTGCCCTTTAAGGGGAATATCGATACCAATAAACTTGAAGCGGCCATTAAAACGCATGGACCGGAAAACATCCCGGTTATCATGATTACAATTACCAATAACAGCGGCGGCGGACAACCGGTTTCAATGGAAAATATCAAGGCGGTGAGCGCGCTGGCAAAGCAATACCAAATCCCGCTGTTTTTTGATGCCTGCCGTTTTGCTGAAAATTGCTATTTTATTAAAGAAAGAGAGCAAGGTTTCGCCGATAAATCCATTTTGGAAATTGCAAGGGAATTATTCAGTTATGGCGACGGCTGCACAATGAGTGCAAAAAAGGACGGCCTGGTAAATATCGGTGGATTTCTGACAATGAACAATTCCCGGCTTGCTCAAAAAATAACCAATATGCTCATCCTCATCGAAGGATTTCCCACTTACGGCGGACTGGCGGGACGCGATCTTGAGGCAATGGCACGGGGACTGTTAGAAGTACTCGATGAGGATTATCTGGAGTTCCGCATAAATCAAACCGGATATCTGGGTGAAGAACTGGCCCGGCACGATATCCCGATTGTCAAACCGGTGGGTGGACATGCCGTTTATATCGATGCCAAGCGATTCTTACCGCATATACCTCAATCACAATTTCCGGCTCAGGCCCTTGTCGTTGAATTATACAGGCAGGCGGGCATCCGCGCTGTTGAAGTGGGCAGCCTGATGTTTGCCAAAACGGATCCGCAAAGCGGGGAGACGACTTATCCAAAACTTGAACTGGTTCGTCTGGCAATTCCGAGGCGCGTTTACACCAATATGCACATGCAGTATGTATTTGAAGCGCTGCTCGAAATTTATGAGCATCGTGAACAAATAAAAGGATTGAGAATAGAATATCAGGCAGATTTTCTGCGTCATTTTACAGCACGATTAAAACCGATAGTATAAAATAAAACGAAACGATTATCACGGTTATGTTTTCAAAAAAATTAGCAGATCGATTAAAAAGAGCTTATCATATTGCCATACTGACCGGCGCCGGAATCTCCAAAGAAAGTGGTGTTCCGACCTTCAGAGGCAAGGACGGACTCTGGAACAACTATCAGGTTCAGCAGTTAGCCACCCCCGAAACAATGCAAAATGAACCCGAGTTGTTCTGGCGATTTTATCACTGGCGCAGAAAACTTTTGTCCGCAGTAGAACCAAATCTTGGTCATTATGCTTGTGTTGATCTGGAGAGATATTTTGCCGATTTTGCATTGGTAACACAAAATGTTGATAATCTGCACCGGCAGGCCGGTAGTAATAAAGTGCTTGAACTCCACGGAAATATTAAACGAAGCCTGTGTACGTCTTGTAATTTTAGTGAGACCGGCGCTCCTGTACCCGAAGAATTCGATGGCATTCCAAAATGTCCCGAATGCGGCTCTATGCTTCGTCCTGACGTTGTCCTGTTCGGAGAACCGTTGCCCGTGGATGTTATTAAAGAAGCACAACAATCATCCGCATCGTGTGAGGTTTTTATCGCTGTTGGAACTTCGGCGGTGGTTCAGCCCGCAGCCAGTTTACCATTCATCGCAAAAGCAAACGGGGCCTATGTGCTTGAAATAAATAAAGAAGAAACGCCCCTGACGGCTGCTGCTGATGAAACTATTTTCGGAGAATCGGGTAAGATTCTACCGTTGCTGGTCATTCTTTTGGATAAAATCAGTTAGGAGCATTTAACTTGTTTAAGTTTATTAATAATAAAATCTTAATAACGATTTTACTATTTCTGTTGGGATGCGCATATTACAATACGTTTTTCAACGCCAAAGAAAACTATAAAGAAGGACTTGAAAAACAAAAAAATCTTAAGGGCGATCAACGGGTTAATTCCCAGATTAAAAAGTTTTATACTAAAGCTATTGAAAAAAGCTGGAAACTGATCGATGTTTACGGTGATAGCAGTACCTATGCCGATGATGCATTGCTTCTGATCGGAAAATCGCATTACAACCTGGAAGAATATACCAAATCGGAACGAGTGCTTCAGCAGTTCCTTCTTAATTACAGATCCAGTCCTTTCATACCCGAAGCAAAATTATGGCTGGCCAAATGCTATGTCGCCCAGGAAAAAGACGACGAGGCCCTGGATATTCTAAATCAGGTGTTTGAATCGAAAGTATCGAAAGAGATCGCCGCACAGGCATTTTATATTATAGGCGATCTGCATTACCAGCGTGAAAATTACGAGGAATGTATAAAAAATCTTGAAAAATGCATCGAAATTGTTTCTGATGAAGAAATGGAAGGACAGGCGCTTTTTATGCTCGGTCAATCCTTTTTTCATCAGGAACAGTATAAAAATGCAATTCATCAGTATGATAAATTACAAAAACTTGATGTACCGATATTGCAGGCATTTGATGCGGTTATGCAAAAGGTGAATGCACTGGTTAAACTTGAAGAATATGAAGAAGCTAAGTTAACCCTACGCGTCATGCTGCGTGACCAGCGTTTTAAAGATCAGTTTTCTCTGATCGAAACAAAACTGGCCAATATTTATGAAATGGAAGGCGAAATTGATTTTTCCGGAGAATTATACAAAGATGTATTAGAAAAATATCCCAGAAGCGACGGCGCTTCACTGGCTTCCTTTTATCTTGGTCAGTTATTCGAAGTAGAATACGGCCAGTTCGATTCGGCAAAAGTCTATTATAACCAGGTTAAAAGCGCAAAACTGGAAAAAGAAATCATCGGGGAAGCTAAAGAGCGCACTAAACTAATCAGTGAGTACATTAAAATCAGAGATCAGTTGCGTAAGGATCAGAGTGACCTGTATAAATTAAAAACAGGTGATTCACTACTTGTTGACAGCCTTGTTGTGGGCACAGATACCTTAAGAATTGACGAAGAAGAAACCGATCCTGCGTCGCCAATGGATTTCTTTGGTAATCAAAATCAACCACCGGATTCGCAGTTAACCGCAGACGACAGACAGCAATCCCAACGCGATTCATCAGACGAGGCATACGGAGACGAATTTGAAGATGACGGCGATAGCAGGCGCAATGCCCGGCAAAATATAAAAGTAAAACAAAAAAAGATAGCCGTAACCCGATCAGCCGAGCAGGTTAAGGAAAGTTATTTTAAAACTCGCTATGCATTAGCTGAGTATTTCCTGCTTAAATATCAAAATTATGACAGCGCCGCAGTCAATTACAAGCGCTTTATCGAACTCTTTGAGGATAGTTTGCTTACGCCAAAAGCCTATTATTCACTTTACTATATCAATAATAATATCCGGGAGGATAAGAAGGCAGCCGATTCCCTTAAACAAATCATTACAGAGAAATATCCAAATTCCATTTACAGTTTAAAACTATCCGGTAAAGAAAAGAAAGTTCAAGCCATTAAAGAAGAAATGAATCCTGAACAGAAAGAAATGAAAAATGAATTTTTGGATGCTGAAGAACTTCTGTGGAGTAAATCTTACGATAAGGCAATAGAGCGGTTTGAACAGATTGCTGTACAGGATTCAGGCAGTCAGTGGGCGCAAAAGTCCCGATACGCAATTGCGTATATTTATGAAAATTTATTAAACGATGTTGAAAAAGCGATCAACCAATATACAATTTTATCAAAGGAATATCCAAATACTAAATTTGGCAAAATTGCCAGGAATAAAATTGCCGAACCGAAACCCGAACCGCAGCCCGAGGAACAGGTTAGCGAGGATGAAGTCACAGAAATCGATGAAACTGTAGAGCGGGATCGGGTTCGGCGTGAAGATGAACTGCAGCCGGAAAAGGATAAACCGGTCCGACCCGATGAAGACAAGCAGCAAGATGAACCGATTGTTCCTAAAGAAACGAAAAGGAGCAGGGAACGCGATCTTAGGAAATAAAAAAATATAAACATTTTTAAATGAGGTCTAAAATTAAATTGGATTTAATATTTCGTTTTTCGCTTTTTTTTACTATGCTTTTTATAAGCAACTGCTCGGCGGAAGCGCGTTTCAGCAGCCGTGGATCGCAACAGGATTCATTAGTTGAAATCGTAGAGAACAAATCAGAATCGGTATATATTTCAGGAGAATGTTCATACTACGGAAAAAAATTCCACGGCAGAAAAACAGCCAACGGGGAAACATTTGATATGTACGGCTTCACGGCAGCCCACCGCACTCTGCCATTCGGGACGCTGCTCGAAGTAGAAAATCTGCAGAACGGAAAAAAAGTAATTGTGAGAATCAATGACCGGGGACCATTTAAAAAACAGAGAATTCTCGATTTGTCTTACGCCGCGGCAAAAGAATTGGATATGCTGAAATCCGGCATAACCGTAATTAAAGCAAAAATCATAAGACAGGGGCAAGAGTAGTATAAATCGTATTCGTATAGCATCGAGAAGCGTTGGGCGACCACTCTTATTTAAACTAAATATTGAATAAATATAATTTAAAACTTTAAGTCGATGGAGGAAAATAATGGCAAATACTTTAGTGTTGAATGATCAAAATTTTGAAGACGAAGTGATAAAATCTGATATCCCGGTCTTAATCGATTTTTGGGCCGAATGGTGTGCCCCGTGCCGGATGATTACCCCAATCGTCGAAGAACTGGCCAGTGAATATGACGGAAAGATCAAAGTTGGCAAATTAGATGTCGATAATAATCCCCAGGTCTCGATGAACTATGGTATCCGTTCCATTCCTACATTACTTATTTTCAAGGATGGTAATCCTGTTGAACAAATAACCGGTGCAGTGCCCAAGAAAGCTATTGTGGATAAAATCACACCGCTGATATAAACTCGCTTAAACTGAAATAAAGCAAACAATAACATCGGGGAGGTAGTAGTTATGAGCCTCTCTTTTTAATTGAAAATACATATGTTTAATTCGCATATAAAAAATGCTCAATTTGTCAAATCAATTGCGGCATTTTCACAAAAGCCTCAACAAGTATTGCCTGAAATTTCATTTGCCGGACGTTCCAATGTCGGTAAATCATCGCTTTTAAATGCCCTCACCAACCGTAAAAATTTGGCCAAAATTTCTTCCAAGCCGGGTAAAACCCGTTTAATCAATTATTTTCTGATCAACGACTGTTATTATTTTGTCGATCTGCCGGGTTACGGATTTGCCAGGGTGGCCAAAAGTGTATCATCATCATGGCAGGGTTTACTGGAAGAGTATATACTCAAAAGCGACCAGTTGCGATGTTTATGTCTTTTAATTGATTCCAGGCATGATCTGATGAAAAATGATGTGCAGATGATCGACTGGCTGGATTATAATCAAATTCCATTTATTATCGTGCTGACCAAATCGGATAAACTGTCAAAAAACAAACTTAACATGCAATTGCAAACGTTCCGAAAACTGTTACCCGATCATCATGTATTGCCTTTTTCAATCAAAGAATCGGAATATATAAAAAATCTTTCAAAACTATTATTTGATTTCTTGGATTGATCGCTCTATCTTCTTGACAATTATAGGAATTATCTTTATTATTCCGTATCAGCACTATTAAAAATTTCACATGTCATTGATAATATAATCTTATTAAAATCTTATCTGATTTTATTACGGAGGTAGTTTCCTTGGCCGAAAGCAACAACACGGATTTGTTAGTAAGTAAAGTTGATCTGAACAGCAGCAAGGCAAAAGGTAATGAGAATGTCTGGCTGAAAGAGATTGAACGATTAACGGGAGACAGAAGCCACATTATACAGGGCGGCGGTCAAAAAAATATTGAAAAGCAACACGCTAAGAACAGATTAACCGCCCGCGAGCGCATTAAACTGCTTATTGATAAAAATACGGAATTACATGAATTAGGTCTTTTTACCGCCTATCAGATGTACAAAGAGTGGGGAGGCGCGCCGGCTGCAGGAACGATCACCGGACTAGGATATATAGAAGGCCGGATTTGCATGATTATTGCCAACGATGCAACGGTAAAAGCGGGTTCTTTTTTTCCGATGACCGCAAAAAAAGTTATTCGCGCCCAAACCATTGCTTATGAGAACAGACTACCAACTATCTATCTCGTTGATTCGGCGGGGATATTCTTACCCCTGCAGGAAGATGTTTTTCCCGATCAGGATGATTTTGGACGTGTGTTTTATTTAAATGCCAGAATGAGCGCCAAAGGCATACCTCAGATCACGGCAATTATGGGGATGTGCGTCGCCGGCGGCGCTTACCTGCCGGTAATGACCGATAAAATTCTGATGACCGAGGGCAGCGGTTTGTTTCTGGGCGGGCCGGCACTGGTTAAAGCGGCCATCGGACAGGAGATATCCGCAGAAGAGCTGGGTGGTGCCCAGATGCATGCGGAAATAAGCGGGACCATTGATTTTAAAGAACCTGATGACCCCTCCGCAATTAAACATATCAGAAAACTGGTAAAACAAATGGGCGTTGGAAAAAATAAAGCCCAGATAAGAAAAATTGAAAGCAGAGAAGCCCGATACCCATCCGCGGAATTAAATAAAATTATGCCCTTTGGTCAGACACACGAATATGAAATGCATGAAATCATTGCCCGCCTGGTCGATGATGCGGAATTTGTTGAATATCGAAAGGATTACGGGCGTACGCTGGTTTGTGGTTATGCGCATATTGGCGGTTATCCGGTCGGTATTATTGCCAATCAAAAAAAACACAGCATTAAAAAAGGCAAGCCACCTGAATTTGGCGGCGTAATTTATACGGAAAGTGCTGAAAAAGCAGCCCGGTTTATCATGGATTGTAATCAAAATAAAATTCCTCTGCTTTTTATACACGATGTTAATGGATTTATGGTGGGCCGTGATGCAGAGCAGAGCGGTATTATTAAAGCCGGGGCTAAGATGGTTAATGTGGTGTCCAACTCTGTTGTTCCCAAAATTTCGCTTATCATCGGCGGCACATTTGGCGCCGGCAATTACGCCATGTGCGGAAAAGCTTATGCGCCTGATTTTATTTATTCCTGGCCTTCATCCAAATATGCGGTTATGGGCGGAGCTCAGGCGGCTAATACCTTGCTTGGCATTCGTATCAAACAACTGGAGCGGGGAGGCAAGAAATTGAGCGAAGCAGAGAAGAAAGAGCTATTTGAATCAATTAAAGCCACCTATGATAAGCAAGCCGATCCCAGGTATGCAGCGGCCAGATTATGGGTGGACGAAATTATTTTACCTGAAGAAACGCGTGAAAGATTGATCGTTTCTCTCGAAGCAGTTTGCCAGGATCCGCAAATCAATGATTTTAATCCCGGAGTCCTGCAAACATGAATTCGGAAAATTATTCGAACATAAAAATAAAAAAGGATAAGTTTAATCTTACGATTGTGCTCAATCGTCCGGAAAAAAGGAATGCATTGAATCCTCAACTCGTTAAAGAATTGAAGAATATTTTCGCCAAAGCTGCGGAGCATGCTCAAATTAAGACAATTACACTGAAAGGCGCCGGAAAAGCCTTTTGCAGCGGAGCGGATTTAGCCTATTTAAAAGAACTGAGAAACTTTGACAAGGAAGCAAATATCGCAGATTCTCTTTCGCTGGCAGAATTATATTTAACCATTTACAGGTATCCTAAACCGGTGATTGCCGTCGTTACCGGACCTGCTTTAGCAGGTGGTTGCGGTCTGGCTTCGGTTTGTGATTTCATTTTTGCGACGACTGAGGCAAAGTTCGGATATCCTGAGGTGAAGATTGGTTTTATTGCGGCCATGGTCTCTGTTTTTCTGATCAGACAAATAGGCGAGCGGCAGGGCAGGGCACTCTTATTAAGCGGTGATATTATTTCCGCTGAACAGGCATTAAAAGTTGGAATGATAAATGAAGTGTTCCCCAGCGAAAAGATTGAGACTGCTGTTAAGGAATTTGTGAACCGCTTACACACGAATTCTTCTGAAGCAATGCGTGTTTCAAAACAATTATGTTCGGATTATGCCTATCTTGACATCGGCAATGAAATAAAAAAACTTGCGGATTTAAATGCCGGTTTCAGGGAAACAGATGATTTTATTGAAGGCATTACTGCATTCATAGAAAAAAGAAAACCAATGTGGAATAAATAATAATGGAGGTGGAACGATGCTGGTATTGACAAGGAGGTTAGGCGAGTCAATTACCATTGGCGACAATATCAAAGTAACTGTTGTTGATATTGATGGTAACCAGGTTAAACTGGGCATTGAAGCGCCGCGCAATATTGAAATTTACCGGGAAGAATTATTTGAAAGAATTAAAGGAGAGCCCTTTACTTCTTCCAAATCAAAAAAACAAAACGGAAATGTATAAAATAACGTTTTATTTACTGACTATATCTTCCCGAAAAGTTCATACCTTTCTTTAATAAATTTGCATATTTTATTTAAAACATCAAACTAAGTGATTAAAAATACTTCGAATCTTTATCATTGAAGAATTTATCCACGTATTTTTCACTTTTTTGTTTAGCGTCGGTGATGAACTTACCTTTATATTTTTTGTGCAATTTTTGAAATAAATCGAACGCTTTATCCGAGTCATCGGGCACTTGCTCGGGATGCGCGGAAAAATATATCTTCAAATATTCCACTACAGCCATATCTTTATCCATTAAAAACCTCCTCTGATTTTAAATTCTGCACAATATAAAAAATAGCAATCCAGCGGTCAAATCTTAGTTATCCGAACAGAAAACAGGGTGGTATTGCGCCACAATGTCATAACATTGCAAAAACTACACTCAAAAACATCACAAGCAGTAAAAACAACAGGTTAGCAAAGTTAAATAATAATATTAGTTTACATAATATATATTATATAACATTTATATATTATGTGTTATAATGCGGTTGTTATTAGTGTGCTGCTTTACAAATTCTCGTAGAAAATTTTGCAGGATTTTTTTAAGGTGAAAGATTATTTTTTTGAATTAAATATAGTGTATGATGGTAAGATAAAAAATGATTATTACAATTGTAGACGAAAGATTTACAAAATCATTATTAATGATACGATAGCCTGAATCCAAAATAGACGGTGTGTCGCAGTGCTGGATTTTTTCAGTATACTTATTACAAACCGCACAATGGTACTGGGCCTGAATGGTTGCGCCAAAAATACTGTCTATAACAGAGCCGGCAAATCCTAAAAATACAATCAATATAAAGTGATTCAGACTGAAGGGATTTAAATAAAATAATCCCGATGCAGTTAAAATTAAACTACCGGCAAGCGCGCCAAAGCTGCCATGTATCGATACCGCGCCAGATATGCCAGGTTCAACTTTCTTTAAGCTGGTAATCAGCCACGGCCTTGCCTTAAAATAGACACCGATTTCCGTTCCCCAGGTATCAGCCATGGCAACAGCAAGTGATAATATGTATAAATCATATACAATAGTTGACGGATAAAAATAATTAATTACAACCAGTAGTCCGCCAATTCCCCCGTTTGCAAGCACCTGGGCATAATCCCTTACGCCGGTTTTCTCAAAAGTATCTTTGAAATTTTTCTTTTTATCCTTCCCTGCCCTGCTGAGTAACGATGAAAAAACGAAAAAGGTTAAAATCGGTATTGTCCACTTTAAACCACCCAACCCAAAAATAAGCGTACCAAGCATTACAGTCATTACACTGCCGCTTAATGATAAAAAGCGCATGCGATAACTCAACACGCTCACCAGAACCGAAAGCATTACGGCAAGATATATGTTTTGCATCATTGCTTCATTAGCATTTAAAAAAATATACATAAATAATGCACAAACAATAGGAACAAAAAAATTATCGGACCCGCGTGATGAAAGCGTTTCCGTAACTGTCACCAGAAATGCTATCGTAATAATATTAGCCAAGTCATTAAATTTAAAGTTAAGGTTGAAGTAGAAGTAAATTAAAGCTATGGTTAATATAGATGTGGCGAACATTACGATGAATCCTTCGACCGATTTTATGTCGCGTATCAGTACAAATCGACTGCTTTCGCTGCTTTTGCGCTCTCCTGCAATCGCTGCCAGTGCATCCGGTACGGCAAATAGCATGATGCCAAGTGTTATTAAAAACTTGTATTCCGGCCAGCATGTCAGGATTAAAATAATATAAGCAGCAGGAAACCACACGGTTCCGTAAGAATATCTGCTGCCGTGAATACCCCGGAAAAAGCCTTTTTTTATGGCAATATAATTGACGATTCCAAAAAATAAGGCAATCCCCAGCAGGGGTAAGGGTGATTTGTAGTAATGCGGTGCAAACGCCGCGGCGGCGCCGACAATAAAGTGTATAACCTTACGGGGAATTTCTTCGGACAGTTTAAAATGTTCTTTAAAAAACCGGCCAAGGATGATTAAAATGATGATAATTAAAACCGCACCGGTTGAATAAATCCAATCACGGGCATCGGGGAATATCAATATCTGCTTCACTGGTAAATCTTCATGTCACTTTACAACAATATTAACAAGTTTATCCGGAACCACAATAATCTTAAAAATTTTCTTATTATCCGTATATTTTTTTATCTTTTCAATAGACAATGCTTGCTTTTCCAGTTCCGATTTATCCTTTGCCAATTCCACAGGAATTTTCATCGTAGCGCGTACTTTTCCATTCACCTGTACTACAATTTCCCTGCTGTCTTCAATCAGATATTTTTCCTCATAAGCAGGCCAGGATTCCCTGGATAATACCGAATCAAATCCAAGTCTCTGCCACAGTTCTTCCGTGATATGCGGCGCAAAGGGATTTAAAACAACCATAAAATCGCGCATGATCGAACGCGGCCGGTCTGTCCATTTTGTTGCTTCATTGACAAAACTCATCATGGCAGCGATGCCCGTATTGAATTGCATATTATCAATATCATATGTTACCTTTTTTAGCATGAAATGCAGATGTTTGAGATGATTTTTATCCGGCTCGTTATCGCTGATTTCGGCGGCAATCCGATTCGTTTCTTCATCGATGATCAACCGCCAGGCCCGGTTCAGAAAACGAAAGACACCTTCAACGCCTTTCATGCTCCAGGATTTCATATCCTTAAGCGGACCCATGAACATTTCATACAAACGGAGCGTATCTGCGCCATGTGCATCAACAATTTTATCGGGATTGATCACATTGCCGCGGCTCTTACTCATTTTGAATGCACGCGCTTCCACTTCAATCGAAGGATTATTTTTCAGAACAAAACGATCGCCGTCTTTTTGAGTGTCGTCTTCGGTAAGGCGTTTTCGCTGAAGTGCCTGACCGCTGTGTATTTCCTTGCCGGATGCATCAACATTTGTAGAAGATACGGGATTTTTCTGATCGTCAAGATAAAGCGTGAGTTCCGTTTCACCCAAAATCATACCCTGATGCACAAGCTTCTGAAAAGGCTCTTTGGTTGAAACCACGCCGGCGTCATACAAAACTTTATGCCAGAACCGGGCATAAAGGAGATGCAAAACGGAGTGTTCGGCACCACCGACGTATAAATCGACCGGCATCCAGTAGCATTCCTTTTCAGGATCGATCAATTGATGGTCATTATGAGGATCGATAAACCGAAGATAATACCAGCAGGAACCGGCCCACTGGGGCATCGTATTGTATTCTCTGCAATACGTCTTTCCGTCAATAACCACTTTTTTCCAGGATTCGGGCGCGCGGGACAAGGGCGGCTGCGGCATATCCAAATTGTCCGCCTCTTCCTGCGGTTTAAAATCGGCCATATCCGGCAGGGTAAGCGGGAGATCATCTTCATCTACCGGAATGATTTCGCCGTCCTCGCTGTGCAAAACCGGAAACGGTTCGCCCCAGTAGCGCTGTCTGCTGAAGAGCCAGTCGCGCAGTTTATAATTGACTTTATACTGCCCTGTCCCCTGCTCTTCCAGCCATTTGGTAATTTTTTTCTTGGCCTGTTCAACATTTAAACCGTCAATACTGAAGCGATCGCTGCTTGAGTTCACCAAAACCCCGTCGCCGGTATAAGCTTCTATACTGATATCCCCGCCGGATATCACTTCGCGAATCGGCAAATTAAACTTTTTGGCAAATTCATAATCACGCTGATCATGGGCGGGCACAGCCATAATAGCGCCTGTTCCATAGCTGATTAAAACATAATCGGCAATCCAGATCGGTATATTTTCACCGTTGGTTGGATTTTCTGCATAGGCGCCGGTAAAAACGCCGGTTTTTTCTTTTTGCAGTTCAGTGCGTTCCAAATCGCTCTTTTGTGCAGCCTGCCTGCAATAATCGGCCACTTTTTGTTTATTTTCATCCGTGGTTATTGTATCGACAAGCGGATGTTCCGGGGACAGCACCATGTAGGTTGCGCCAAACAGCGTATCGGGTCGCGTGGTGAAAACAAGTATTCTATCCTCGCTGCCACAGACGGGAAATCTTACTTCGGCGCCTTCCGATTTTCCGATCCAGTTACGCTGCATTTCTTTCGTGCTTTCCGGCCAGTCCAGATCATCGAGATCTTCAAGAAGCTGTTCGGCATACGCGGTAATTTTCAGCATCCATTGACGCATAGGGCGTCTATACACCGGATGGCTGCCGCGTTCGCTCTTACCGTCGATTACCTCCTCATTGGCCAAAACCGTGCCCAGCGCCGGACACCAGTTTACCGGTACTTCTTCCAGATAAGCCAGTCCCCTTTTGAATAGCTGAAGAAAAATCCACTGCGTCCACTTATAGTATTTCGGATCCGTTGTATCCACCTGTCTATTCCAGTCATAGGAAAAGCCCAGTGATTTTAACTGACTGCGGAAGCGTTTAATATTATTTTCCGTGGTAATGCGGGGATGGGTGCCGGTTTCAATAGCATACTGCTCGGCCGGTAAGCCGAAAGCATCCCAGCCCATCGGATGGAGCACGTTAAATCCTTTCATGCGCATGTATCGGGCCATAATATCGGTGGCGGTATATCCTTCCGGATGACCGACATGCAGGCCCACGCCGCTGGGATAGGGAAACATATCGAGCACGTAATATTTCGGCTTGGTTTTATCTATTTTTTCCGGTGTAACAAACAGCTTGTTTTTTTCCCAATACTGTTGCCATTTCTTTTCAATTTCTGTGAAAGGATAGGCCATAATTTTTGCGCTCCTGTCGGAAATTCGTGTATAGGATTAATGAAATGATTAATTCTATTAAAATTAAACGCAAAAGATATGAAAACTATGTCAGCAATTCAAGCCAATCTGCTTCGACACAAAAACCTTTTTGTATTATTTTTCCTTGTCCGTTAAGTCCTTGATCCAGGTCAGCGCTGCCATACTTTTCGGGAAGCCAATGGTCGGAATTGCCAGAAGCGCAATTTGTTTTAATGCTTCCTCGGGAACACCCTCGTCCAGTGCCCGGCGTACCTGAGCATGAACGGCGCCCTCCGACCCGCAGGCTATGGACAGAGCCAGCTTAACCAGTCTTCTCGTGCCGGCATCCAATGGCCCTGCCTCGTGGCATGCTTTTCCCAGAGCCTCATAATGGCGGTGTATTTCCGGATATTCATCCATGAACGATATAAATTGTTCAGGCAAAGGATTACTCATCTCATTTCCTTTCTTATAAAATTGTAAAAAGTTGATTTTTCCTGAATTTTGAGAATATTTTCTCAAAAATAGAAAAAAAATTCACAATTTCTCAAATTCAGGATTGTATGCACAGCGAAATATAATATGGCTATATTATTAAAACAAAATAAATTAACAACTTAGCAACTTTTTACCTCTGTGGTACAGGAATTGCTAAACTACATTAAACAATATAGATATTTCTATAAATTAAAATAGAGATTTTATGGATTATTTAAAGGTAAAATCTGAAGCAACCTATCCAATTGGTATGGTTGCCCGCATGTTCGATGTTTCCGTCCCCACCCTTCGTCTTTATGAACAGGAAGGTTTGGTGCTCCCCAAGAAAAGTAAAGGTAAGCACCGGCAATACACGGAAAACGATATAAAGCGGATCCACTGTATCCGGAATCTGATCGGGAATCACGGATTGAATCTGGCCGGTATCCGCATGATGCTTTCCACCATTCCCTGCTGGGAACTGAAACCCTGCGGCGAAGCGGATCGTCAAAATTGCGACGCTTATCGTGAATCTACCCTACCCTGCTGGATGGTTGAGAATAAAGGAGAAACTTGTAAAAACGAAGACTGTACTGAATGTCCCGTTTATACGAACGCTGCTGACTGTAAGAATATAAAAGATATTTTAAATAAATACTGGAGGAAGTAGTTCATGTCTAAATCCTTAAAACGGCGTGAATTTCTCAAAATCATGGGCGGCGGAATCGCAGGCGTCGCGGCTGGCTCGGCACTTTTCAAGGTTATGGATACCTATGCCGGGCCGGCGAAAACCAATCTGCTCGAAACAGACAACAGCGGACCGACGCCGACCTATTGTGAAATCTGTTTCTGGAAGTGCGCCGGCTGGGTTCATAAAAAGGATGGAAAACCCTGGAAAATTACCGGCAACATGAACGATCCACACAGCAACGGCCGATTTTGTCCGCGCGGCACCGGCGGTATCGGCGCCTATTCCGATCCCGATCGGCTGAAAACGCCGTTGATCCGCGTTGAAAGGAACGGCAAGCAGGAATTTCGTGAAGCGAGCTGGGATGAGGCCTTCGATTATATCGCCGAAAAAATGAACAATATCAAAGATAAATGGGGGCCGGAGTGCATTGCCCTGTTTACCCATGGTTCCGGCGGCAGTTATTTCAAAAATCTGCTGCGCGGTTTCGGATCCAACAATGTTGCCGCGCCTTCTTATGCCCAGTGCCGCGGACCGCGCGAAGAGGCGTATATGCTAACCTTTGGTGAAACTGTCGGTTCTCCCGAACGCACGGACATTCAACATTCCAAATGCATCGTTCTGATCGGCTCCCATCTCGGTGAAAACATGCACAACGGCCAGGTGCAGGAATTTTCTGAAGCGGTTGCCAGCGGAACTTCCGTAATTACAGTTGATCCCCGTTTTTCTACCGCGGCAAGTAAATCAAAATACTGGCTGCCCATCAAACCTTCAACCGACATGGCCCTGCTTTTAGCCTGGATACACGTGATTATTGAAGAAGAACTGTATGATAAAGATTATGTTGAGCGTTATACCTACGGATTCGAACAGCTTAAAGCATCGGTAAAAAACAATACACCGGAATGGGCATATCCTATTACAACTATTAAAACGCACATTATCCGCGAAACAGCGCGTGAGATGGCCCGGCATGCCCCGGCGACGCTGATTCATCCCGGCCGGCATGTAACATGGTATGGAGACGATACACAACGCGTGCGCGCCGGGGCTATTCTGAACGCACTTTTAGGCTCCTGGGGGCGGCGCGGTGGATTTTATATACCAACGAAAGCTTCCGTAAAAAATCCAGAATTGCCCGAATATCCGATTCCGAAACGAGACTGGCGTGAAGCCTTTCCCGGAAAATATCCATTGGCCAATCTGGCAATTTCTTCCGGTATCTGCGAAGCGACGATTCCGACGCCGGAGCGCGACTGTTCTTTTAAAGGCTGGTTTGTTTACGGCACGAATCTGCCGCTGACCCTGCCTGAACCACAGAAAACCTATGAAGCGATACAGAATCTGGAGTTACTGGTGGCCATCGATATCCTGCCTTCGGAAATCACGGGCTGGGCGGATGTGGTGCTTCCCGAGTGCACCTACCTCGAAAGGTATGATGATCTTAGGATATCACAGGGAAGAGAACAAACGATTGCTTTACGGGCGCCGGCCTTCGAACCGGCATACAATACGAAGCCGGCCTACTGGATGGCCCGCGAACTATCCAAACGGCTCGATCTTGAAGAATACTTTCCTGCCGAAACCATGGAAGCATATCTCGATTACCGCTTGAAATCAATCGGAAGCAGTCTGAAAGATATGAAAAAAATAGGCGTAAAAAAACTGGATCAGAATCATCGCCTTTATCTTGGAGAAAATGAAGATTTCGAGTTTTATACACCGACCGGTAAAATCGAAATCTACTCCACGGCCCTGGCTAATGCGGGATTTGATCCGATTCCCAGGTATACGGCACATGAAGAGCCGCCGTACGGCTATTACAGACTGCTCTACGGCCGGGCGCCGATGCACACATTCGGTCGAACCACAAATAATCCCAATCTGGCTGACTTAATGGATGAAAATGAAATCTGGATCAATCCCAAAGTGGCTTATGAATGGGGGATCAAAAATGGCGAATACATTATCCTTGAAAATCAGGATGGTGTTCAATCCAATCGGATCCGGGTAAAGGTAACCGAGCGCATCCGTCACGATGCGGTGTACATGGTGCATGGATTTGGTCACAGCGATAAGAGACTGACCCGGACATACAACAAAGGCGCTGATGACCAGAAACTGACAACACGGGTTAATATTGATCCGATAATGGGCGGCACCGGAATGCGCGTGAATTTTGTTACCTTCAGAAGGGAGGCAGCGTAATGGCAAGATATGCAATGGCGATTGATACGAAACGCTGTGTCGGTTGTGCGGACTGCGTGGTTGCCTGTCAGACTGAAAACAATGTACCTATTGGCTATTGCCGGGACTGGATTGTGGAAGAAACGGTTGGCGTCTATCCCGAGTTGCAGATGGAAATTCGTTCCGAGCGCTGCAATCACTGCGAAAATTCACCTTGCGTCCGTTGCTGTCCGACCAGCGCCAGCCATTATGAAGAAGGCGGATTTGTGCTGGTCGATCATGATGAGTGTATCGGCTGCAAAGCCTGTATTGCTTCCTGTCCTTATGATGCACGCTATGTGCATCCCAAAGGCTATGTGGATAAGTGTACTTTTTGTATTCATAGGGTAAAAGAAGGAAAAGATCCGGCCTGTGTCAGCGTTTGTCCGACCCGGGCGATGATTTTCGGTGATCTCGATGATCCGATGAGTGAGATTTCAATATCCCTTAAGAAGAGAAAGTATAAAACGTTGATCCCGGAAGCAGGGACAAAACCACATGTTTATTATTTGTTGTAGATTTTTGAATACGCGATCCTTTTGCCATAGCTGAAAACCGGCAGATTTCAGTCTTGCTTTGGGAAAACGCAGGGTTGTAAAAAGTAAGAAAATTTTTGGAGTCTTTTATGGTTGAAACAACGATTACTTCAGGGCGCATGAATCCGGGTGTGGATCCGATACTCCATGCCTGGGGCTGGGAAATTCCGGTTTACCTGTTTTTAGGCGGACTGGTTGCCGGTATCCTGTTCTTCTCTGCCCTGTTTTATCTGCGCAACCGCACGGAGCAGTATCGCACGGCGGTTAAAATTGCACCGCTTTTTGTTCCGGCATTGCTCAGTATCGGATTGCTGGCTCTGTTTCTCGATTTGACGCATAAGCTCTATTTCTGGCGCCTGTACACGACCATTCGCTGGGAATCGCCCATGTCCTGGGGTGCCTGGACGTTACTGTTGATTTTCCCGGTCAGCGTTCTTTGGGCAGCGACATTTATGAAAGACTTATTTCCAAACTGGAACTGGCGATTTTCCATTATTGAAAAAATTATAAACTGGTCTGTACAACAGAGAAAATGGATGGCTTACAGCCTGATTCTGCTGGCGGTAATTTTAGGCATGTACACCGGAATTCTGCTTTCGGCCTTTAACGCCCGCCCTTTCTGGAATACCTCTATTTTAGGTCCGTTATTTCTGGTTTCCGGACTGTCGACCGGAACAGCATTTATTATTTTGTTTAGTAAATCGCATGAAGAACGCAGCATGCTCAGCCGGATTGATCTCGGCCTGATCGTGATCGAGATTTTTTTGATCATCCACCTGTTCATGGGATTTCTGGCCGCTACCGAAGTACATATTCAGGCCGCGCACCTGTTTTTAGGCGGGCCCTATACGGCCGTATTCTGGACTTTTGTGGTTGGTTTGGGTCTGGTGGTGCCGCTGTTGGCCGAGTGGCTTGAAATACGCGGATTTAAAGTACCGGTGCAGATTCCGGCAATTCTGGTTTTACTTGGCGGATTGATTCTGCGGTTTATCGTGGTTGATGCCGGGCAATCGTCCCGCTGGTTGTACAAATTTATGCAATAATCAAAGGGGAAGGATTATGAAAGAACAAAAATATTGGTCACCCTATGTTGCCGGTGTGGGGCTCGGCTTAACACTGCTGCTGGCATTTGTGCTCGTCGGCCGCGGACTGGGCGCATCCGGAGCGATGATGCGCCTGGATGTCTGGTTCCTCAATTTGGTTGCCCCGGAGCATACGGCAGCCAACAGTTATTTTAGCCGCTACCTGCAGAATACCCTGTCCAACTGGCTGGTCTTTGAAATAATCGGCGTAATTATCGGTGGGTTCATATCAGGTGTTTTGGCCGGCAGGTTAAAATGGAGTGTAGGAAAAGGACCGCGTATTTCCAATAGAAATCGTCTGATTCTGGCCTTTCTGGGTGGCGGGATTATGGGATTTGGCGCCAGACTGGCCCGCGGCTGCACCAGCGGACTGGCCTTAACCGGCGGCGCAACGCTTGCCTTAGGCGGATGGATATTTATGTTTGCCATATTTGCCGGCGGCTATGCCACTGCCTATTTTGTGCGCAAACAATGGATATAAAATATCGGTTAAATAATTGTAAAAAATAAATATGACTGGAGATTAAAATGGCCCCATTTTTTAAAACAGGTTTTTTCGGCGAACAGACCAGTTTTATTATCGCCCTGCTGATCGGAATCAGTTTTGGCTTCTGGCTGGAACGGGCCGGATTCGGTTACAGCCGCAAACTGGCGCTGCAGTTCTATTTCGTTGATATGACCGTACTAAAAGTGATGTTCACCGCGATCATTGTTGCCATGATAGGATTGATGTACCTGACGCTGTTTGGCTGGATCGATATCAGCCTGGTTTATGTGAATCCGACATTTATTGGCGCCCAGGCCATCGGCGGTTTGGTTCTCGGGATTGGATTTGCCATCGGCGGCTATTGTCCGGGAACGGCTGTAGTTGGCGCATCAACCGGTCGCATTGACGCTTTTGTGTTTCTTGCCGGCGCCCTTTCCGGAATGTTTGTATTCGGTGAGGTTTTCCCGTTTATTGAAGGTTTATTTTATTCGGGCGAAATGGGCGCGGTCAGATTGCCGGAATACTTCGATTTGTCTACCGGAATCATCGGATTTTTAATCGTTTTAATGGCCATTGGCATGTTTCTTGGCGCTGAATGGCTGGAACGTAAATTCAGAAAGGAGCCGGCGTAATGATTCAACTTAAACTGAAATATCTGGGATTTGCCGTATTTGCGTTAATGGGATTAATTCTTGCATTCGCACCCGTCGACCGCATGAGTTATAAAAATGTCCCGGCAGATCAATTAATCACTGAATTAAAGAATGAAAATATTTACATTCAGCCTGATCAGCTTGCACACTGGATCGTAGATAAAGATCCCGGATACACGCTTATTGATATTCGCAGTGATGATGATTACGCGAAGTATCATATACCGGGTAACATGCATATCCCTTTCGAACAGCTCAGTAATCAGGATATGTTAAATAAAATACCAAACTACAAATTAATCCTTCTGGCTTCCAACGGGAATACCAGAGCCGGACAGGCCTGGATTCTGCTCAGACAAAAAGGATTTAAGCATGTTTACATTCTGGCCGGCGGATTGAATCACTGGGTGGCCACATATACCAATCCGGAAAAACCGGAGCCCGGCGCCACCGATGACGAAATTTTTACCTATCAGTTCAGGAAGTCAGCCGGGCCAGTGATAATGGGCGAGAAGGTAGCCGAGCAGGAAGAAGATAGTAAAGTAAAACCGCCCGCGCCGCGGCAGCCTATTCGCAGACCGCAGAAAAAGAAATTTAACGACGGGTGTTAGACAGCGGTATTATGCAGAATGTATTGATTTATGGAATGTCGGACTTTTGGTGCTCTTTTCAAATTTCAATAATCCGGCATTCCATTATATGTTTTTAAACGGTGACATCTCTGTTCTAAAAATATTATTTAAGGATTCTTGAAAATTTTTTTCTTTATGGAGTAAAAACTAAAATGACATATTTTTGCATATTGCAAATTAGTTAATTAAATTAAAAATCTTTATTAAATTAATTACAGAGGAGAGATTGGGATGGCACAGGTTTGTGAAATATGCGGAAAGCGGCCATTGGTTGGCAATCATGTAAGTCATGCAAATAATAAAAATAAAAGACGTTTTATGCCAAATCTTCAAAAAATCAGAGTAAAGACCAGTGAAGGCAGAAAGCGCATGCGTGTCTGTACAAGTTGCATTCAGGGTAACAAAGTTCCGAGGCCTGATTTTTAGAAAGCCGACTTATTTTTAAGCCGGCTTTTTTTTATTGAAATTCAACATCCATATAATTGGGATGTAACCTATAATCCCCGAATCCCGTTCTGTCTTCAAATAGAAATACCTTCCTCAGCGAGTAATACCGCCACACTTCATAAGGACGCGTTCCCATTTCAAAAGGATGGCGCTCTATATCATCCGGGAATCCGAATTTGATCAAAATACGACCGCGATCTGTTAACCAGCCATCCTGACTGAATGCCGAAAAATGCTGATTAGCATAATTAATCCGGTTGAAATACTCGTTTTTTAATTCGTTCTTTGCCGTTGCCGGATCCGGATCACGCTTTTTCCAGAATCGTTTGAAAAAGGCCTGTTTCTCATCCAGGGATGCGTCTTTGTATGCTTTTGCCGAATCGGCATCCAGAATGTATACCATTTGTCTCAATGCCAGATCGATATCTTCCGTGGTTTCGGGCACATCGGACCAATAGAAAGAGAAAACTTTCTTTTTGCTGTCTGTCTGGCCTTTATGCTCGGCTACGATTTCCAACTCATATCGATTCTTCCGCAATCGTTCGCGATCAATTCTTAAAAGATGTGAAGTGACTTTTTTATCCGGATTTATGGTCATCGATGTATCTACGGCAATTTTCTGCTTCTTGGTTCGCATGATATAACGGATATTCGCCGGCTCGGAAATACCAGCAGTAAAAAGATCAAAATAGATATAAAAGAAACCTTCCCGTGCGGTGAAGTTATTGCCGAAGGTCGGCAGGTATCCGTTGATTTTTCCGGTTGAATCCAGGTAGACTTCATGCAATAAAAGAATGCCGCTTATATCAATGGTTTTTTCGGAATAATCCGGTAATTTCAGATCAATTTTTCGCTGCGCCGATTTGTTGGTCGTTAAATCCACGGATTTAACCAGAACTTTATATTCACCCGATTTCAGAAGCAAGTCTTCCTTAAATGTGTATTTCTTATCTCTGCTGTTGGTGTCATCAAAATTTTTAACATTGAAAGTTTTGCTTATTGTTCTGCTAACGACAATCTGTTCATTTTGATCGTATACCGCGATGATGAATTCAAATTCTGCCTCATAACCGACCGTATCGCTTTTCACGAATGTGAGATCATCATATAAAAACTGGGCAATAACCAATAGTCGGTTATGGTGAACGTCTTCGGTAAATTGATTATGCAACAACAGCTCGAAAAAAGGCAAGCCGACACCGCTCATCTCAGGTTGACCGCGATACTGAGCGTGAAGATTTGTGAGCGTTATCGCAAATAAAGCAATAAAAATTAAACTGTTAAAGCGTTTCATCCGCGTACACCTCTTTCATTCTGAAATATTTTTTTACAAAAATAAAAATACCATTTCTTTCATCGGAAATCTTTAAACCAATGCAAAATTAAACTTAAAATTCTAAAAATCAAATATTTGTATTTTACACAAATTTACAAAGTCCGGTATTATCTTTTAATATAACCGGAATGAACTCCACTGTATGCCATTTCAGTTTTATTCCAAATTAAAATAAACTTTGATAATTGATACTCAAATCACATTAAAAAGTTTAAATCAATTATCCCAAGGGCTTCACAAAATTGTTCTATTTTTTTTCGTTTGGGTTATTACGCCATAGATTTCGTATTCACCGGCATCGGTTATACTTACCGGAATAATATCGCCCTGCTTAATGCTATCTTGTGATTCATCTGCTGCAATAATAACCTCATTATCTATCTCAGGGGCATCACGATAGGTGCGCCCTATAAAGATACCCTGCTCTGATACATATTCATCGATAATTGTATCAACAACTTGTCCGATCATTGCCCTGTTTTTTTCCAGTGATATTGAACGCTGCAGTTCCATTATTTTATCCTGTCTTTCACGGGCAATTTCAGGATTTATTTTATCAGGCAAGTCGTACGCCGCGGTATTTTCCTCATCGGAATAGACAAATGTCCCGAGCCGGTCAAACCGTGTTTCTTCTACAAAACGATATAATTCTTCAAAATCGGCATTGCTTTCACCGGGGAAACCGAGTATCAGTGTGGTGCGCAATGCGGCATGGGGGATTTGTTCACGGATTGTGCTTATAATCTGCAATATTGATTGACGCGTATCCGGTCGGCGCATCAGACGCAGTTGGTTATCACTGATATGCTGGAGCGGTAAATCGAGATATGGCAATATTTTTTTGGAATCCCGCATCAGGTGAATTACTTCCATCGGAAATTTTTTAGGATACCAGTACAGGGGACGAATCCATTGAATGCCATCGATTTGTTCCAGCGATTTTAACAGTTCGGGCATGGCCGGGCTGTCGGTTGAAATGAAATCCAATCCGTAATAGGAACTATCCTGAGAAATGAGGATAAGTTCCTTTACGCCTTTATCGGCCAGCATTTGTGCTTCATCAAGAAGGCTGTCCATCGACCGGCTGCGAAATTTACCACGGATATTCGGGATTGCACAGAAAGCACAGGCATGATTGCATCCCTCGGAGATTTTCAGATAGGCAAAATGACCGGGCGTACTCAGACGGCGCAGAAGATGCAGATTATCCGCAGCGGCATGATTTTTCCCCAGCGCATCTAATATTTCACCATAGGCTTCGGTACCGAAGATTCCGTCAATTTCCGGAATTTCTTTACTGATTTCCTCACGATAACGCTGGGTCAGGCAACCGGCGACATACACTTTCTTGTTTGGATCTTTTTCCCTGAGCTTCAGCGCCTCAAATATGGTCTGTATGGATTCTTCTTTGGCGTCATTGATAAAACCACAGGTATTGATTATTATTACTTCGGCATCCTGCGGATTTTTGGTAATAACAAATTGGTTTGTTTCCAGTTGTCCTGTTAAAACCTCCGAATCGACGATATTCTTTGAACAACCCAGGGTGGTTATATGTATTTTTTTCATGAATTTACAAACAATCCTTCGACAAATTCTTTGGGATTAAAAATTTCCATGTCATTTAACTTTTCACCAAGACCAATATATTTTACCGGTATTCCAAGTTCGCGTTTAATGGACAATACAATGCCACCTTTGGCCGTGCCATCCAGCTTACTCAAAAAAATTGAATTGACACGCGTGCTTTTCACGAACTGTTTTGCCTGACTAAGAGCATTTTGCCCGTTACCTGCATCCAGGACAAGCACGACTTCGTGCGGCGCATCGGGAATTTGTCTATGAATTACCCGGATAATTTTTTGTAATTCCGCCATCAGGTTAACCTTCGTATGCAGCCGGCCCGCGGTATCAATGATCAGATGATCGGTATTGCGCGATTTTGCGGCACTGATCGAATCGAAAACAACTGCGCCCGGATCTGCGCCTGGCTGATGCTTAATGACGTCGCAACCAACACGTTCGGCCCACAGACTGATCTGATCAATAGCGGCGGCGCGGAAGGTATCGGCTGCACAAAGCAGGACACTGCTCCCGCGATCTTTATGATATTTTGCCAGTTTGGCAATGGAAGTGGTTTTTCCCGTGCCGTTCACGCCGACAACGAGAATGACATTAGGTTTGGCCGTAATCGTCTGCTCCTCGGGCGCTTCCAGTAACCTGCTGATTTCATCCTTGATCAGGGCATTTAATTCCTCAGTCGATTCATAGCGGTCTTTTCGAACGCGTTCGCGGATATTATCCAGCAGATGCATGGTTGTATCGACGCCAACATCTCCTGTAATCAATATTTCTTCAAGATTTTCAAGTAAATCTTCATCTATTTGATTCTTCGCACTCATCAGGCGGCTAATGCGGGAAAATACGCCGCGCCGCGTTTTTTTTAATCCCTGCTCTAAATTTTCTGAAGCCATGGTTACTATTATCTCCTCAAGATTCCGTATTGAAATTAGACATGAAATTGATTAAAATGCTGCGCATAAAGAACATGCCGTCCGGAAAGTGTTCGCAAAAGGCGTCGAAAGCATTGCTTTCAATTGCCCTTAAAATTCGGATAATCGAAATCGAATCGCACCCGGAAATACCAGCGCGTGAAAAAAAACAAACCGACCATTAATAAAAAATATGCGTAAAACTTAAAACAAATCATTAATGCAAAGAACAGTATTGCATATTTAGTTGTACGAACGGCATCAGAGACGGCTCTATTCCGCAAAGCCATAATAAAAAAAGGTGCGGATAGTACGATAAAAAACAGAGCCTGTATATCTTTCATATAAAGCGCTGCTACAAAACTCAATAAGTAGAGCACGACGGCGACCATATTTATTTTTTCAACTCCGTAGATAACGGCTAAAGTGCGTTTGTTGTTCCTGCGGTCACCCTTAACATCCGGGAGCGTGGTAAAAAAATACAGAGCTGTATTAAAGAAAACGTAAGGTAACGCATCTTTTAGTAAATGCAGTTGCAATGGCAGATTGGCCAGCCAACCGATGGTAAAGGCAAAAAAACCCATCAGACTGTTCGCAAAAAGACTGCCCCACGGTTTATCCTTTAGTGCAAAGGGCCGGTAATTATATAAAAATCCGGTGATTATAATGAATCCCGTAACCGTAAAAACCATGGTCATATTAATGGTGGCGGCAATTAAAAGCGACAGCAGGATGAGTAACACGACTTCTTTTATCGCTGCCGATTTTTGAATATAGCCATCTGAAACAATAAACAACTTGTTATTTTCTTTATCGCTTTCGATATCTTTGAGCTGATTTAACAGAAAACAGGCGCCCATGGCCGCGGCAAAAAGGATAAACAACTTAACTATCAGCAGGTGATTTAAATTAAATTGATGTTCCGGCAACATGAACAATCGATCCCGGTAGATGATGAAATAACCGGCCAGCATAGTGGACCATCCCGGAAAAAACAACATCGGCCGCAATACGAAAAAGTAATCCAGTGCTGAAAGCAATCCCTTTTCATTTATTTGCATCGTCTTCCTTGTTTGATTATCTGTCATTTTTTTATAACCGGCGTTTAGTTTTGGGATTTTAACCCGAAAAGCCCGCAAAGTAAAAGTATAGCTTAATTAATTGACTAGTCAAATTAAAATTGATTTCTGATTATTAATGATTTCGAAAAAGAATATCTATATCCCTGCTTTTTTTGTTAGCTTTGAATGTATCGGCACATAGATCTCATATTCATATAAACCATAAATCCATTACAGATACATTCCAATTTAGCTATTTATTTTATGTTAAAATTTAAGGCATCATATCAATAAAATAGTGCACTGCCCCGCTAATTTCTATACTATTCTTCCAGCCTGATGTGATTGGATAGAATCCAGGGACGATTTTTTATATGCGATTCCACACGATAAATACCCGGCTGTTCAACGTAAAACTCAATTTTTTCACCTTGATTTCGATCAACTTTCCTGCCATTGTGTATCAGATACGTTTCTGCACTGCGCGGATTCCGGACAATTAGTTTTGTAAAACCGTCAACTTTTATTGTGCCGCCGATATCCGCACCGTTGTTTTTATTTAAAGCGCTGAAATCAAAATCAGCGGCATCGCCGAAATAATTATGTGAAACAAAGCAGCGGGCCATTTTTAAAGCCTTGTAAATTTGTTGCAGCGATGCCTGGGGATCATCACCTACATTAATTGACTGTTCGGTAAACACATGTGTCCGAATCGTTCTGAAAGAAACTTTATATCTGAAAATTGTAATAGGAATCAGTTTGAGTATCCGATAGCGATAACCGTGGGCATCCACGCCGCCGATACCGACGACCTTGCGTTTCATGTTAATTTTATCCCACTTGGCCAGTGTGACCGGTTTGGGGGCAATAATCGAACGCCGCGGATGGATGACGCGCCAGTATTTATTTTTATGAGTTAACCCTTCGAGCCACTCGGACATCTGATTCCATATTTCGATACCGTCGAATCCTTCCGATTCCCAAATCGTCCAGGGATAAGGGGGATATTCAGGCATACTGGAACGGTTCTCGTCAGGATGGGCGATTATGCCGAAACCGCCCAGTTCTTTCACTTTTTCGACATATTCATGCGGGGACAGATTTTCATCGACTTCCTGATCGATATCGAAGGAAAGATAATGATTCTGATCGGAGGCATCGTTCAGCTCGCAACCGATACCGACCAATACCTTATCGTACCAGCCTTCCAGGCCATCATACTTCGGTTTTAAGGTATTATGATCGGTTAGTATAAGAAAATCGAGATCGAGTTCATTGGCGATGTCGGCGATTTCCGGGATACTTTTGGTACCGTCACTGTAAGTCGAGTGAACATGAATGATACCCTGATAATGATACAACCTTTTATGCATATCAATCCAGATTTATTATAAGTAAACCGATACCAATGCCAACAAGATCAGCCAGGAGGTCTTTGAAAGAAAAAATATTGTTTTCATAAGATTTATCACGCAATTCTTTAGCCACACCGAGGCTGAAAGTAAAACTGCCTCCCAGTAGTACGGCATTGTTTTTAGTTTTACCGGCAAAACGCTGTAAGCTGTTGGCCGAACCCAAAAAGCAAATCATACTGCCTATCAAATGAAGACCTTTATCCGGTTTAATCCAGTCGTCCTTTATCGCACTATCATCATTTCCCTGTTGCATGCCTTCCAGATATTGCTTGATTTTAACCCCCTGATCCGTCCGAATTGGAATATCATTTCCGGCCAAAACCACTACGTTAGATAGTAATATTAAAAAAAACAATAATTTAAAATATGACATGAAATGTAAATCCCGTAAAATCATCAAAAATCACAGGCGCAAGTGTCAACTTCATAGCCTTGTCAAACTTGTACAGATAAGCACCGGCATGCGCATCTGCCATGGTGATTGCATAAGCCAGTCCGAAGTACCAACTGTACATTGAACGGCGATCGCGAAATTTTGTATTTCCGGTATCGCGGTAACTAATATCCGCCTGTCTAATCTTATAAAACAAATAGCCGTCAACAATAAAATAGGCTACTGCTTTTATGTATGACTCATTGTAAACCTGGCCCCATCCGGGAAGAATGGCTGATCGCAGTGTCGATCCCCAGGGTGATTTGGGCGGTTTATCGCTAAGCAGCCGCCCCCGCCAGCCTTTTGGTTGTTTTGTGTAGCCAATATTCCCGGCATCTAAGATACTCAGCGCATGCGAAAACGCAGCAACCCGTATATGCCTGTTAAACTTGCGCAGATGCGCTTTATTACCTCCCTTATTGTAATGATACAAATGAAAAAAAGCACGGTAGTAAAATGTGGCCGACACCCCGTAAAACAGCGTAGCAGCCAGCAAACGTTCCTGGTATATCTGACCCCAACCCGGTAGCACAACAGAGCGCAGAATAGCCCCCGTGGGACTCAGTGACGGTAATGTATCCTGCTCCGTAGTCCGGCCGCAGATTACAGTTACGGTTAATACAGTAAAAAGTACGGTTAAACGCAGTAGTCTCAATTTTAATATACTTGGATTTTTTACTTTATGGCGATGCAATCAATTTCAACCAGTACATCCTTGGGCAAGCGGCTTACTTCCACGGTAGACCTGGCCGGCAACGGATCCTTAAAATATGTCGCATAAACTTCATTAACTTCAGCAAAATCTGACATATTTTTCAAATATATTGTCGCCTTAATAACCCGATCGAAACCGGATCCGGCAGCTTCCAGAACGGCTTTCAAATTTTCAAATACCAGTTTTGTTTGTTCTCCGGCCGTACCTCCGAATAATTGTCCGTTTAGTGGATTAATCGCAATTTGTCCTGAGGTAAAAATCATGTTATCTACTGCGACAGCCTGCGAATATGGGCCTATCGGTTGCGGCGCCTTATCAGATTGAATTGTTTTAATTGCCATGATAAACTCCTTTAAAAATAAGTGTTAACATAGCAACGGCAGTATTTAATGTCAAGTTGTTTATACTGTTTCACGCCGCAGCCCTAATGCGCCTTTGGCTAAATGGTAATAGCGAAAATATACAGATTCAAAATACATTTTTTTTCAGTTTGATTGACATTGCGAATCATGATGCTTAATATTCGGCACGTCAAATTCAAGCAACTTCAGAGATCATTTTATATGCCTTGCTCACGCGTGTTTTCATTACGTGTGAACCGATAAGCTGCACATGGATGATTTGGTTGTATTGCCTGCGCTTCAGGGCGACGTTGTTGGTTTAACGTGAAACACTTTTTTGTTTCAAATTTAAATTTCATTTTGATAATTAAAGAACGATTCCCTGAGACTGATTTTGTGAAAAATCTCCGGGTAGATGAATCGCAATCTGCGTGCTAAATTTAAATTTTGTGTGCAAGCCGCCGATGGGATAAATCTAAAAAAAATTAAAAAATTTTTAAGATGCATAAACTCAATTATAATATAAAATTGCGTTTAAAAATTCCATTTTCTGCACTGAAAATATTTTTTTCAGGCTTGCTTTTTATTGAAAGTCTGTTAATATAAATACAGGGGCTGGGACTGACTGTGGATAAGATGTGAATAACTTCCGTAAATTCACATCCCAAAAAAATGAGCTGGCTTTACGATAAAACTAAAAATGTAATGGCCTTGCTTGTATCATCAAAAATAACAATATATTATATAGTTTAACAAAATTAGTGTACCGAAAGTTTACAAATGCACTAAACGTGTAAAAAATGTACACTTAGAACTTTGCGTTTGTGGATAAAGGTAGAAATATAAAGGAAAATTATTGTCATGTCGACCACTTTTGAAAGGCAGCTATCTTCCGCGGATGAAATCTGGGATGCTGTATTAAGCATCATAAAAGAGAATATTAATGAGCGTAGTTTTAGCACCTGGTTTGCACCAACCCGGGCGCTGGAAATTAACAACAGCCATTTAAAGATTGCCATCCCCAATCGCTTCTTCTGTGAATGGATTGAGAAACACTATAACAAGCATCTACAAAATGCAATCGCCCAAACCCTCGGTGAAACAAAAAAACTGGAATATGTGGTCGACAAGAATAAAAGTAATAACGATGTATTTCCTGCAGAGGCGGTGCAGTCCAAAATTGTAGCAGATAGTATCCCGAACCCTAAAGTCAACTCGCCATACTATACAAAGATTAACGAACGCTACATTTTCGAAAATTTCGTAGTGGGCGACAGCAATAATTTTGCCTATGCCGCCAGCAGGGCCGTTGCCGCTTCGCCGGGAAAGACAAATTATAATCCGCTTATCGTGTACGGCGGAACGGGGCTTGGTAAAACCCATCTGATTCAGGCCATCGGAAACTATGCTATTATCAACAATGGCAGTACCAAAGTATATTACGCATCCAGTGAAACTTTTACATCTCATTTTATCGGCGCCATTCAGCAAAACCGGGTATCAGAATTCTCCGCGTTTTTCCGGACCTGTGATATTCTGCTGCTTGATGATATTCATTTCTTTTCAAACAAGGGTAAAACCCAGGAAGAGTTTTTTCACACGTTCAATGACCTGCATCAGAACGGCAAACAAATTATACTTACCAGCGACCGGCCGATCAATGAACTTGAAGCACTGGAAGAACGGCTCATATCACGCTTTAAATGGGGGCTGATCGTCGATATTCAGCCGCCCGATTATGAGACCCGTTTAGCCATTCTGCGAAAGAAATGCGCCGAAAGCGGTCTTGAGATTTCCCATGAAATCCTCGAGTATCTCGCTGTAAATCTGATGGATAATGTCCGTGAACTGGAAGGAGCTTTAACGAAAATTCTCGCCCAAATCACTTTTACCGATGCTGACCTGAGTCTGGATCTGGCCAGATCCATTGTCACTGAAATCGGTAATCCGGATAAGAATGTGCTCACTATTGAAAAAATTATGGATTATACGGCCAGGGTATTCGATCTTCCCGTCGACCAGCTAAGAGCCAAAACCCGTAAGAAGGATGTGGTGCAGGCAAGACAGGTGGCCATGTACCTTTCAAAAAATTTGACAAATCATTCGCTGACTACAATCGGTCTGCATTTCGGAGGACGTGATCATACCACGGTGATCCACGGCCTGGAAAATGTGCGAAAAAATATCGATAACGATCCGGCATTCAATCAGAGAATCGAAGCAATGAAAAAACACCTCGGGTACACGAGATAAGATCGCCATTTATTTGGTATTATTTTTAGCTTCGATAAGATTTTTTCCGGAGTCGTTTGATATGGCTTACTGTAGTGAAACCAGAACGATCTTTTTTATACGGAGAGCAAGCTTAAATTTTTAAGTTAAAGCATGCGCAGTTGCTTTAACAAAGCAATATTTTCCCTGTACTTATCCATCCCCCCGGGAATTTCCAGAATACCCGGGATATTCTGAAATTCAGGACAATTGATTAAAGTCCCGAAGCATTGGACGCCGATCCGACCCTCGCCAATAGGCGCATGCCGGTCTCTGCGACTACCGTGATCCATAACCGAATCATTCAGATGCCAGACAGCAATAGTTTTCCTGGCAAATGTATCCAAAAGTTCACTCAAGGTATCCCTGAGCCCTGCTTTGGTGTGCAGCGGATAACCTGCGCTAAAGGCATGGCAGGTATCAATACAAACACCGATTTGATGATTTTGACCGGTCATTTCGATTATTTTTTGTAATTGAGTAAAGCGATAGCCAAGCGCATTTCCCTGTCCGGCCGTGTTTTCAAGCAGAACTTTTACCCTGGATTTGCAGTCGCTTAATACGATATTCAATGTTTCGGCAACCAGCGCCATACCCCACGCTTCCCCGTTGCCACCGTGACTGCCGGGATGAATAACCAGAAAATCCAGCCCCAGTTGATCGCATCGCTGCAACTCTTCAATGATAGCCCGGCGTGATTTTTCCAGATTATCCGCTTTGGAGGCGCACATATTAATGAGATAGGAAGCATGAGCGACTAAAGCTGTATTTTTGAATCTCTGTTGTCTTTTTTTATGAAATGTATCAATCGCAGCGGTTCCATAGCGCACGGATATCCATTGGCGCTGATTCTGCGTGAAAATCTGAAAAGTTTCCGCACCGCATTGACCGGCCCGGTCGATGGCCTTTTCCGGTCCGCCGGCAATGGATACATGACAACCGATTTTCATATCCAACAAATTTCCTGAATAAGAACGCTATGGGTTTTTATATTTCTTTTCCAGAATATAGCGGCTGAGCGTCTCAAGGGTGTCTCCGGTAATATTCACGAATGCGGGCATGAGCAACGCTCCTTCGGAAATAACGGTTTTGATTTTTTTAATGTTAAGACTATCCTTACCCAGTGCCGGATAAATCAAACCGCCTCCACTGCCGTCATTGCCATGACACCGGGCGCAGGCTTCGCGATAAATCCGGGAAGGATTGTTGCTTTCCGGCCTGTATGGATTCGTGCTTTCACTGAGAAAAAGACTGACACTGCTGATTATAATTACCGACACAATCAGTATAAACGGCAGCCACTTCCTTATCCCTGCTTTCATCTATGAGTCCTTCTTGAAATATTGTAATCCGACCGTAGCCAAACCGCCCTTCTGTATCAGCCAGTCCCGAAATCCTACCAGATGATGAAATTTACCCTGCAGTTTACGCCTGACCGTTTTCTGTGAATCGAATCGATAGATGTTGTAACGCCGCCAGGCCAGATGACTGCTGCCGTTCGCGATATTTCGAAAGTAAAGTGTCGCCACACCACATTTGTAACCGGCCTCTCCGGTAAGGTGCAGAATGTTCTCATTAAATCTGCCGAAGGGATAACTTATTGTAGTAATGTCCGCGCCGGTAATACGGCTCAGTTGCCTTCTGCTGAGGGTTAGTTCATTAAGAATTTTTTTATCCGGCATGTTGTTCAAAAGCCGGTGACTGGCCGCATGCGACCCGATTTCGAATCCGGAGTCATGCAATGACTTAATTTGTGCTTCGTTCAGATGCCTGAATCTCTTGTCTCCAAACTGGACATCCCAGTCATTAAATTTTCCTATATAATTCACCGGGATAAATACTACGCCCTTGAAACCGTATTCCTGCATCAGAGGCAGCGCCGTCGTAAAAATACTTTCATAGCCGTCATCAAAGGTGATAATCACCGGTTTTTCGACAACTGCGGTTCCATCAATGAGATCGCTAAATGTTATCGCTTTAAAATTGTTTTCTTTAATCAGTTGAAGGTCTGCTCTGAATTGTTCCGGATGACGACTGGTTATACCAATATCCGATTTAAATTCTATTTTGTGATAATTGATTATTGGTATATTTGATAATTGCATGCGCTAAAGATTCAATTCCAGCAGTTCAAAAATATTATAAAATTCATGACCATGGGTATCGGCATAAACGCGATTTGTTACCTTTCCTTTGTATATACTCAATGCCGAAACCAAGCCTGGTTCCAGATCCAGCGCTTTTTTCAGACCGCTGGCGGCGGTGGCTTTTATAAAAGGCAGTAACTTTTTGGTCAATATTCGGCTTGCTGTCAGCGGAACCACGGCAGCAATATTTGGTACGCAATAGTGCACGATGCCGTTTAAAATGAAGGTCGGCTTATCATGACTCGTTATATGCGATGTCTCGACGACATTGGCCTGTTCCACAGAAATATCTATCAGAACACTGCCCTCCTCCATTAATCCGACAAATTCCTTGCTGATTAAAATATCGTATTCATTTTTCAGGGAATAGACAGCGACGAGCAGTACATCGGTGTAAGGCATCAGTTCCCGTAAAACTTCTTCGGAATATGCCTCAATTCTTGATTGGGGAAATTCCTTTTTGAGCGCTTCCAATTTCTCCGGCTTAAGCGTCACCAAATTAATATTGGCGCCGTTGGCAAGCGCGGTATGCGCTGCTGTTCTGCCAACCTTGCCGGCGCCTATAATTGTAATTACGGCCGGCTTTACCTGTTCGAGTCCACTGATCAGTTTCCCTTTTCCGCCTTCATTAATAGAGAGCAGTTTTGCTGCCTGATAAATAGCCATGCGGCCGGCAATATCGCTCATGCCTATTAAAATCGGATAATTGCCCTGTTCATCCTGTATCAATTCCATGGAAATGAAGGTGCCGTTTGTACTTAAGAGCGCTTTAATCCGGTCAGGATTATGTAAAAAATTTGAAAAGGAAATGACAATGTGTGATTGATTGATTAGCTCATACTCGATGGGTTGGGGAGGCTGTACTTTAACAATACACTGTGCCTCCTGAAAGACTTTTTCGGTGGTCGGTAAAATGTCAGCGCCGGCCTGCTGATATTGAATGTCATCAAATTTACATTTGCTGCCCGCATCATGTTCGACGACAACATCGATACCATTCATAACAAGTACTTTAACACCTTCGGGCGTTAATGCAACCCGCCCTTCATAAGGTTTTATTTCTTTTAAAAGTCCTGCTTTTAACATGAAAAACCTAATTTTCGGGATATAATTTAATAATATTAAATCGGTCTGTTAGTAATGTGCGCCGGGCGATGTTGAGAAGAGATTCCGGTGTTATAGCATCGATCCGATTTATCAACTCATCCAGCGAGATCTGGCGGCCGTAAAATATTTCATTTTTGGCAAGACGGATCATCCGTCTGTAAGTACTCTCCAAACCAAGCAGAAAATTTCCCTTGAGTTGTTCCTTTAACGTGAATACGGAATTGGATTTAATTTTCTTCTGGCTTACTTTATCGATTTCCTGCAGCAATATTTTAATTGCCTGTCTTTGATTGCGCTTATCCGTGCCCAGGTAAAAACTGATCATACCGGTATCGCGGAAAAAATCCACAAATGAAAACACCGAATATGCCAGTCCCCTTTTTTCACGGATAACCTGAAACAATTTTGAGCTCATCCCGCCGCCGAGATGGGTGTTCAGGGCAATCAGATTAAAGCGATTCTCATCGAGATAAGAAAGACCTTCGAGGCCCGCACAAATATGGGCCTGTGATACCGGTTCCTTCAATTCAACATCTACTTTGCAGGCGGCTTTAGGGTGGGGAAAATTCACATTAACCGGACTGCCCTCAAAATGGAAATATCGTGAGGCCAGTTTAACAAATTTTTGATGATCGATATTACCGGCGGCGCTGACCACAATATTATTGGGCACATAGTACTTTTTCCAGAAATCGACGAGCATTTCGACCGTGAAGCGATTGACAGTGCTTTCTTTTCCAAGGATCGGAAAACCGATTGATTGGCTGGGGAACAGCTTTTCCTGTAAAATATCGAAAATGTACTCATCGGGCGTGTCTTTAACGGCGTTTATTTCTTCCAGTACCACCTGGCGTTCCATGGCCACGTCCCTTTCCCGGAAAAGCGGATTGCAGATCAGGTCAGCCAGCACATTAACACTAATCGATAGGTGTGAATCGAGCGTATGCGTATAAAATACGGTGTGCTCTTTGCTGGTATAGGCATTGATACTGCCGCCGACCTCTTCCAGGGCACGGGCGATTTTAAGCGCACTGCGTTTCCGGGTGCCCTTAAATACGATATGCTCAAGAAAATGGGCAATGCCATTATTTTCATCATTTTCATAACGGCTGCCGGCATTGATCCAGACGCCAACGGAAACCGACCTCACCGTAGGAACCAGTTCACTGATTATGGTGAGGCCGTTATCCAGCGCTGTTTTTTGAATGCGGTCTTTTGACTCAAAATGCATACAAACTATTGCTTGTCTTTCGATTGTTGACGTTTTAAATATGCCTTGCGGCTGAGTGCAATTTTTCCGTCACGTCCTACATTGGTGACTACGACATTGATCTCATCACCTTCCCGAACGACATCGCTGACTTTATTTGTCCGGTCAAATTCAAGTTCCGAAATATGGACCATGCCCTCTTTGCCCGGTAAAAATTCGACAAAGCAGCCGAAGTCTTTAACCCGTTTGACAACACCGGCGTAGGCTTTTCCCACTTCCGGTTCCTGCAACATATTCTGAATATAATCCCGCGCCTTTTCAGCCGCATCGAAATCGGGTGAAGAAATCGTCGTTTCGCCGTCTTCACCGATATTGATTTCAACTTCAAAGCGTTTTGTAATGCTTTGGATCATTTTACCGCCCGGACCGATAACAGTGCCGATTTTATCAACAGGAATGTCAATTTTCAGAATGCGCGGCGCCCATTGGCTGAGTTCAGGTCTGTGAGCACCGATCACTTCTTCCATTTTTTCGGCAATATATGCCCGGCCTTCCTTCGCCTGTTCCAGGGCTTCCTGCATTATTTCTTTGGAAATGCCGGCAATTTTAATATCCATTTGAACGGCAGTGATACCCTTTTCGGTACCGGCAACTTTGAAATCCATATCCCCGAGATGATCTTCATCACCGAGAATATCCGAGAGAATGGCGACCTGATCGCCTTCTTTTATCAGTCCCATTGCAATCCCTGCAACCGTACCGGTTACCGGAACGCCGGCATCCATCAGTGCCAATGATCCGGCACATACGGTGGCCATGGATGATGAACCGTTTGATTCCAACACCTCTGCGACAATACGGATCGTATACGGAAATGAATCGCCGGGAATGACCGGTTTAATGGCCCGCTCGGCAAGATAACCATGACCGACTTCCCTGCGGCTCACTCCGCGGATCGGTTTGGCCTCGCCTGTGCAGAATGGCGGAAAATTATAGTGCAATAAATATTTTTTTGAGCTCTCGCCTTCCAGTGCATCGATGATCTGTTCATCTGCCTTGCTTCCCAGGGTTATAATACCCATCACCTGTGTTTGTCCTCGTGTAAATAAACCGGAACCATGTGTACGTGGCAACGGACTCACTTCAACCGATATGGGCCGGATATCCTTTAGTCCCCGTTCATCAAGCCGTCTCTGTTCATTCAGAATCATCGCCCGCACTTCCTTTTTCTCTATGTCGTGCAGTATTTCAGAGACCAGGCGTTTATTTTCCGGATAATCTTCTTCAAGTGCGGTAGAAATTTCCGTCCGTACTTCTCTCAAAGCGGTTTGACGGGCACTTTTTTCAGTGATACGAATCGCTTCTTTTACTTTTTCGTATCCCATTTCCGTAACCTTATCCAGAAATCCCTCCGGGTATTCCTTAGGCGCTACTTCACGCTTCGTGACATTGATTTCACTGACCAATTCCTGCTGAAGGGCGATCAGGCGCTTAATATTTTCATGTGCGAAGTCAATTGCCTCTAAAATTTCACTTTCCGGTACTTCCTTTGCCTCTCCCTCGACCATGGTTATCGAATCTTCGGAACCGGCGACGACCAGTTCGAGTGTTGATTTTTCTGTTTGAGTGAGGGTTGGATTGATGACGAAATTGCCGTCAATTTTTGCAACACGCACCGTGGCGATCGGGCCGTTAAAAGGGATATTAGAAATCGTCAGTGCTGCGGAAGCGCCAAAACCGGCTAGTACGTCCGGTTGATTTTCCTTATCCATTGACAATACATTTGCCACAATCTGCGTTTCAAAGAAAAAATTATCAGGGAAAAGGGGCCGTAAGGGTCGGTCAATCAGGCGGGCAGATAAAATTTCTCTGTCGCTGGGACGTCCTTCCCGTTTTAAAAAGCCGCCGGGGAAGCGTCCTGCCGAAAACATTTTTTCACGATACTCGACGCTTAACGGGAAAAATCCCCTAAATTCAGTCTCATCAACGGATGCCACGGCGGTGACCAGTACAATAGTATCTCCATACCGCACAACCACGGCGCCATCGGCCTGTTTGGCCAGTTTGCCCGTTTCAATGGTGAGTGTCTTATCCCCAAATTCAATTGATTTTGTAATTACCATTTTTACTCCAGGTACTTATACCACAATAAAATTAAAAATTGAACCAATACACACCCCATCCTATTCAGAGCACGATGTGGTATCGGTGTAATTATCTTCTCAAACCAAGTTCTTTAATCAAAGCGCGATAGCGGCTGATATCCTTTTTCATCAGATAACCAAGCAGTCTTCTTCTTTGTCCGACTAATTTGAGCAGACCACGGCGTGAATGGTGGTCATTTTTGTGTGTTTTTAGATGATCGGTTAAATACTTGATGCGATCGGTCAGAATGGCCACCTGAACTTCGGTTTTGCCTGTATTCTGAACGGATTCACCAAACTTTTCAATTAATTTAGATTTGTCTTCTTTGGTCAATGCCATTTAGTTAACCTCCAACTTATAGCTTCATAGAATGTTGTTTATCGATTTCCAGTTGGGCGACTAAGTCTTCAACGGAATCGAATTTTATTTCATTGCGAAGGCGTTTTTTAAAAAAAACGGTTAATTCCTTGTTATAAATATCAGCATCGAAATTAATAATATGTACTTCGATAGAAAAATTTTTTTTATCGCTGAACGTAGGGATAATCCCGATATTTAACATGCCCTTATAATTTCTGTTTTCAAAGGAAACATCAACCGCATAAACCCCGTTTGCCGGGATAACTTTATACGGATTGATTGGCTGCAGATTTGCCGTGGGAAATCTCAGTTTTTTACCGCGCGCGTGTCCTTTTTTAACCACACCGCTCAATGTATAATATCTGTCCAGATACTTTGCAGCCTGATCGACTTCCCCCGCGCCGATCATCCGGCGTAACAATGTACTGCTGATTACCTTTCCTTCCATCTTAAAAGGTAATACTTCTTCCAATAAAAAATTATGCTTCTGACTTAATACCTCCATACTTTCATAATTGCCTTCCCGGTCCCGGCCAAAGGCGTGATCATAACCAATCACAATTGCCTTTGCTCCGATTTTATCTACCAGTACCTGTTTAATAAATTTATCATAACTCATTTGTGAGAACGTACGATCGAAATGAATGATGATCAATTGATTAACATCGGTATTTTCCAATATCGATATTTTTTCATCGATTGTTGTCAATAATCGGACGTTTTCCTTTCTTCCGACAACCAGTTTAGGATGCGGATCGAAGGTAACCACGGTGCTGCATAAATTACTGTCGGCGGCGATGCGCTTTAACCGGTCAATAATTTTTAAATGACCTTTATGCAGGCCGTCGAACGAACCTACGGTTACCGCACAGGCTTTCTTTTGCCTGAGATTTTCTATCCCCCTTATAATTTCCATATTTTAATCTTCGGACTCATTCCAGTGACTGATAAATTCATTAACCGTAAAACTATCTTCCAGCCGGTAATCGCCAATCGCCGTGCGCTGCAATTCCGCCAGATGGGCGCCGACGTTTAGCCGTTTGCCCAGGTCATGGGCGTAACTCCGGATGTACGTGCCTTTTGACACGGATAAGAGCACTGTTAAGAACGGATTTTCCCATGAAAGAATTTCCGTATCATAGATGAAAACCTGCTGCGCTTCCCTGCTGACTTCTATATTTTTTCGGGCCAGCTTGTAAAGTCGGACACCGTCTACCCTTTTTGCCGAATACATCGGCGGAATTTGGTCAATGCGTCCGTTGAAATCAGCCAGCGCTTTTTCCACATCCGACCGGATCAGCTTTTCCGTATCCTTCTGAGCGCAAATTGTGCCCGTTCTGTCATAGGTATCGGTTTCAACGCCAAACTTAATAACCGCGCGGTATTGTTTGTCCAAAGCACTGAAGTCGCCTAATGCCTTGGTACCCTTTTCAATTCCGATTATAAGCAAACCGGTGGCAAAAGGATCCAGCGTTCCGGCGTGACCGACTTTTTTGAACTTCAATGACCCGCGGATCTTATTAACAACATCAAAGGAAGTCCAGTCTTTATCTTTATTTAAAAGAACAACAAAACCATTTTGCAGGATGCTTTTTTTAGCCGCACTATTTTTCTTCAGAATTTTTATCATTTTTTATTTTTTCTAACAGCTCATTTATGCGGTCTGCATGATCCTGCGACTCATCATAAAAAAAACGCAGTTCCGGCAGCGTTCTCGTGGTTATCGCCGGTTTCAATTCATTCTTAATATGGGGAATGGCGCGCTTCAGAACCTGCCCGGTTAATTCCCGCTGGTCTTCATCTCCCAATACGGTATAATAAATGGTCGCAATCTTCAGATCCGGGGACATTTTTACTCTCGTAATCGTTACCATACCCTTGTTCGGATCATTTAGCTTGAACTCGATGATATTACTCAGCGCACGCTTCATCATATCTGCGTAACGCTTAATCCTGCGTGTATCTGCCATAAATTAATTACCTGAAATCAAAACTATGTTTAATAATCTCGAAATTAAAATCATTATCCAGATTATTAAAGACGTTGTTTAGTGTTTCCTGGGCAACTTTTTTATTTGAAGCAACCGTGGCAAAAGCCAGAGTTGATCGCTGCCATTTATCCTGATAATCAACTTCCGCAACGGAAACATTGATTTTTTTTCGCACCCGGTCTTTAATGCTTTTAATAACGACCCGTTTATCTTTCAAAGATGCGCTGCCCGGTATTACTATATCAACGGTTAATACTGCCAGAAACATGCTACTCCAGTTTTCGTTTTACCTGAGAAACCTCGAAAGATTCGATAATATCACCCTCTTTGATATCATTATAATTTTCAATCTGAATGCCGCACTCGAATCCCGAAGCCACTTCACGGGTATCTTCCTTGAAACGTTTCAGAGAAGCCACATTACCGGTATAAATTTCAACGTCATCACGAACCAGGCGAATTCTATTATTTCTGGTGATTTTTCCGGACAGGACATGGCATCCGGCAATGACACCCAATCTTGATATTTTGAAAGTTTCACGCACCTCGGCCTGACCAATTACATTTTCCTCCTCGGCAGGTTTGAGCAGTCCTTCGAGAGCCAGCTTAATATCGTTGATCGCATCATAAATAACCCGGTACAGCCGGATGTCCACATTTTCTTTGCCGGCCAGTTCACGGGCATTCGGATTGGCACGTACGTGAAAACCGATGATTACCGCGCCTGAAGCCGAGGCCAGCAACACATCCGATTCGGATATCGGGCCAACCGCTTTGCGAATTACATTAACCTTAACTTCCTCGGTATTCAGTTTGATGAGCGAGTCGGCCAGGGCTTCCGCGGAACCGTCAACGTCTGCTTTTACAAGAATGGGCAGATCGCGAATGTCGCCTTTTTGAATCTGATCGGAAATTTGCTGCAGTGTCATTAATTTGACTTGCTTGGCATCCTGCTCACGCTTTAACTGCATGCGTTTTGTGCTGATTTCGCGGGCTGTGCGTTCATCATTGGTAACCATGAAGCGGTCACCGGCCTGCGGAACGCCTATAAATCCTACCACTACCGCGGGTTGAGAGGGGTGGACCGATTCGAGGCGGTCTTCACGTTCATTGAGCAGGGCGCGCACTTTGCCGTAAAAATTACCGGCGATAAAATTATCACCGATATTGAGCGTGCCTTTCTGTACAAGTACCGTAGCGATGGGGCCCTTCCCTTTATCCAGTCGTGACTCGATAACTACGCCGGTGGCGCGACGATGGGGATCGGCTTTCAGATCAAGCATTTCAGATTCGAGCAGTAATTTTTCCAGTAAGTCGCTGATACCGGCGCCGTTCTTGGCCGAGATTTCCGCACACTGGTATTGACCGCCCCAGTCTTCTACCAGGATATCCCGTTCGGCAAGTTGCTGCTTAATGCGTTCGGCATCGGCATTCGGCTTATCAGTTTTGTTTATTGCAATAACTATCCTTACTCCGGCGGCCTTAGCATGATCAAGCGCTTCCACGGTTTGGGGCATAACCGCATCATCTGCAGCAACAATTAGAATAACGATATCAGTTACCTGGGCGCCGCGGGCGCGCATAGCCGTAAAAGCCTCGTGGCCCGGTGTATCAAGAAAAGTAATTTTTTTACCTTCAAAATCTAATTCATATGCTCCAATATGCTGTGTAATGCCGCCGGCTTCACCGCTCACGATATTACTATGGCGCAGATAATCCAGCAGAGATGTTTTACCGTGATCGACATGTCCCATTATCGTTACTATCGGAGAGCGCGGCTCAAGTTTGGATTGATCTTCCTCCTCCTCCTCTTCACCCTCATCAACAAATTCCGAAACATATTGCTCTTCAACCCTGTAACCATATTCATCAGCAAGCAGGCTAATCGTATCCAGGTCGAGACGCTGATTGATTGTTACAACCAGGCCAAGCTCCAGACATTTGGTAAGAATATCCGAAACATCCACATCCATTAGATTGGCCAAATCATTTGCGGATATGAATTCGGTTACGTGAATAACCTTATCCTCGGCCGCTTCTTCGGCCTCCGTTTTGGCTTTTTTGTGTCTTTTCGGTTTACGGGTTTTACTATCAATGGAAGCCAGTGTTTTTTTGATGGTATCCTCGACTTCCTTCTGGTCAACCTGTTTTCTCCTTTTCTTTTTACCGCGGCGTTGTCTGCCTTTGATTTCCTTGCCTTCTTCGCTGATCGTATCGAAGCGCTTGCCCTTCTTCTTTTCATCCTTATCTTTCCGGATCATTTCAAGCGCTTTACGATGTTTCTTATCCTTCTCCGAAAGTAGCTGTTCGTCTGCCTCATGCTGCTTATGATCTTTGGTTTTTAATTTCTTTTTCTTAGCCTTATCCTGTTTTTCTTTTTCGACTGCTTTCGCCTTATCTGCCTCTAACGGTAACTTTTTATCTTTCGTTTTTTCAGCTACGGCTTCCGCTGCTTCATCTTTTTTCTTTTCAGCTTTATCCTCTTTCTTTTCTGCAGCTTCAGGTTTTATTTCTTTTTCCGGTTTTGCTGTTTCAGGAACTTCTTCCCCTTCTTTTACTTTTGGTTTTTCTTCAGCCGCTTTAACCGTTTCCTCTTTTTCCGCGATCTCTTTCGGCTCCGGCTTATGCGCTTCGACCTTTTTCGGACGCTTCCTGACTTCCGGTTTCTTTTCTTCCGGGCGAGATAAAGCTTCCACGCCATCCTCGATGGACTGCTTCAGGGCCTGCATATAGGATGATTCTTCCTTTGGAACGGGTGCATCTTTCGCAGTGCCTTCTGCCTTTCCTGCCTCAGCCTGCGTTTTCCGGGCTTTTAACTGTTCCGCCTTCTCTTTATCAGAGGCAAACCGTTCCAGAACATCAATATATACATCTTCCCCCACCGAGTCGTTAGGACCGGATACTTTGATCTTCTTGGATTCGAGAAAGGTCCGAATCGTATCGTGACCGAGATTGAGTTCTTTGCAAATTTTAAAGATTTTGTATTTTTTCTTAGCTACAGCCATTTATTCTCCAAATAGTGCATCCTGATGATTTTTTTCATCCTGTGCGACAATTTTTCAAACTTAAAGGTTTATTTTATCCCAAATGAAAAGAGTACGTTTAATTTACCTCGGGATCAAAGGACTTTATTCTTCCGCTTCCTCCTCTGTCTCTGCTTCTTTCTCCGGATAATTTTTTATAATTTCCAGGATTTTATCCGCGGATTTTTCGCCAATACCCTGTAGATTCATTAAGCCCTCTTTACCCAATTCTTTGATTTCATCAAGGTAAAGGACATCGGCGTCGAGTAATTTGTTTTTGAGGGTTTTTGGCAAATCTTCCATATCCTGAACGGCATAGGACACCGTTTCCTTTTCACCCTCTTTCTGATATTCGGATTCTTTCACCGGTTCAATCTGGTAGCCGGTTAATTCCGAGGCGAGTCGTAAATTTTGTCCGCCCTTACCAATAGCCTGAGACATCTGCTCATCCTCGATAATGGCAACGGCCATATTTTCATCGGCATTGACGATAATCTTTGAGGGTTTTGCCGGCGTCAAGGCTCTGGAAATAAAAATTTCCGGTTCGATTGAATAATTGATGATGTCAATTTTTTCATTATTTAATTCGCGTACGACCGCCTGAATACGAATGCCCTTCATACCCACGCAGGCTCCGACCGGGTCGATACGGCGATCGATGGATTCGACGGCAATTTTCGAACGATCTCCGGCTTCGCGGGCAACGCGTTTTATTTCAACAATACCGTCATAAATTTCCGGTACTTCAAGCTCAAACAGGCGTACCAGGAACTTTTTATCGGCACGGCTGACGATAATTTCAGATCCTTTGCCGGTATTGCGGATTTCTTTGATTAAACAGCGCACGGTTGAGCCTCTGCGCAGACGTTCGTTGTAAATTTGTTCTTCTCTCGGCAAAAAGACTTCTGTTTTATCAATATTGATGTAGATGCCTCTTTTATGAATCTGATGTATATCGCCGATAATGATTTCACCGATGCGGTTCTGGTATTCTTCGAGCAGATTTTCCCGCTCAAAATCGCGGATACGCTGATTTAGATTCTGTTTGGCGGCGACAATTAATCTGCGTCCGAATGAAATCGGATCGATCACTTCCACAACCTCTTCGCCGACTTCCGCATCAGGATCAATTTTAAGGGCCGATTCCAGGTCAATTTCACTCACCGGATCTTCAACAAATTCGACCACTGTTTTTTCCTGATAGATTTCAATATCACCCTTATCGATATTTACGATTACATCAAAATTGTCAGCAGTACCGTATTTTTTTTGTATCATCCCGACGAATATGTTTTCCAGCATGTCCCGCAGGTGTTGTTTTTCAATTTGTTTATCTTTTGCTATCTGAGAGATGGCATCCATTATATCACTGTTCATAATGGTATTACTCCCTTTCAATTACCATTGTATTTGTGCCTTCGCCTGATCGATATCTTTTCGATCCAGGTGAATCGTTTCGTTATCAATTTCCATTTCCAGAGTGTTTTCATCAAAACCGGCAAGAATACCCTTGTATCGTTTTCCGCTGCTGAGTACAACCTTCAGTTTTTTACCGATATTCTTGCGGAAATCAAAATCATAAACCAGGTTGCGGTCGATACCCGGCGATGAAACATCGAGTCTGTAGTCGTTGCTCAAATGTTCATCCATATCCAGCGCATCCTGGATTTCACGTGAGAGTTGTTCACACTGGTTCAGCGTGATTCCCTGATCGGTTTCAACAAACACCTGATAAACAGGTTTTCTCGTGCTGCCTTTAATTTTAAGCTCCACAAGATAAATATTATTTTCCCGGCAAATCGGCCCGATTATTTTTTCGAGCTGTTCAACCGTCGCCATACACTAACTCCATATAACAAAAAAGTGGGTTACCAGCCGGACCCACTTTTATCACTCAGAACAAATTTCCAATTTAATAAGTCTATATAACGTATGCAAATTAATTTAGCGTTTAGACTGATAAAAGTAGAAAGGCAAAGAAATAGACAAAATCAGAAAGCCAATTAATGATTCCAGAAACTGATTTATTAATATATTGATTAGTATAATCGCGCACAGGAAAAGATATATAATATTGTAAATCCAAAGCGCTATGCCCTGTATCCTGTCGCTAATCAGTATTTTCAGGCTGACAATCGCTGAAAAAATCGAAAAAAGTAATATCGCGGCCACAACAATGGTTAATAGTTGATTGAATGTGCCGGAAAAAAGTAATACACCGGACCATAGACCCTGTGCCCACAGCGCATGATAGGGCGTATCGTAACGCTTATGCATACGTGCCAGTTCCTGCCAGAGATAGCCATCGGCAGCCATGGCCTGATAAATACGGGGGCCGGACAGGACTGTTGAATTCAGACTGCTCAGAATGGCCACTAAAATCATGGCGGCGACCATCAGCTTTGCTTCGATTCCCCATAGTTTTCCGGCCACTTTGCTGGCTGCGTTAATTACGTCGGTCAGTTCTCTGGCTGGAAAGGTACTTAAAAAGACATAATTAATCGCCATATACAGTACCACCACGGCCAGCGTACCGGTAACGAGCGCTTTAGGGATGACGCGTTCCGCATTTTCTATTTCATTGGCGATATAAACAATGGTAGTCCAGCCCATGAAGGTAAATAATACGGCGACGAGCGCGGTGAAAAAATTGCTCAGTTCGGTCGTCATTGAATCGGAAGCAATGGGAATTAACTGATCTGCCCCGCTGAAATAGCCGAATAAGATGAATAACAGCATCATGGTAACGATGGAACCGGTAAGGACATTTTGTGTTACGCCACCGGTGCGAATGCCGAGATAGTTCAGATGCGTAAATAAGAGAATAATCATGATCCCGAATAGTTTGAAGCCGTCCAGGCCGATTGTAAATCCCAACAATTCAAAACTGAAGAATTCGTAAGCAAGATTAAAACACGGGACTAATTCATTGAAATAGTGGGCTGCACCGATGCCCAGGGCGGCGATTGATCCGGTATAGGTTATAAAAAGACCCGACCAGCCGAATAAATAGGAAAAATATGGATGAAAATGTTTTTTGAGATAAACGTAATCTCCGCCGCGATACGGCATTTTTTGAGCCAGCAATCCATATACTTTAGACCCGGAAAAGGCATAAACCGCACCGGTCAGCCAGGCAAGCAGGATATGATAAGGATTGTGAATATAATTCGTCAGGTATCCCATTGTTGTAAAGATACCGACGCCCAAAATATTACCAACAACGAGTGAAATTGCTGTCCAGAAACCAATTTTTTTCATAGATTTTAAATTAAGCAGAAAAAGGATAAAAAAAAAGCCCGGAAATAAACCGGGCTTCCAGCATCAGGTATCGCTGAGTTTATGCTCTAATAATCAGAATACCTTATTTAATGCTATTATAATTTTCTGAAACCGCATCCCAGTTGATTACATTGAAAAATGCATCCAGATAATCGGGGCGGCGATTCTGATATTTAAGATAGTATGCATGTTCCCAGACATCCACGCCGAGTATGGGCTGACCTTTAAAATCGGATATATCCATCAGCGGATTGTCCTGATTCGGTGTCGAGCCGATAGCCAGCTCTCCGCTGCCGTCAACCACAAGCCAGGCCCAGCCGGATCCGAAGCGGGTTGCACCGGCATTTTTAAACTGGGATTTAAATTCATCGAAAGAACCGAATTTTTTCTTAATTGCTTCTGCTAATTCACCGCCGGGTTCGCCGCCGCCGTTTTTACTCATAACTTTCCAGAAGAAAGTATGATTCCAGTGACCGCCGCCGTTATTGCGGACGGCTGTGCGGATATCCGAAGGGATATCATTGATATTTTTTATCAGATCATTAATTGATTTATTCTGCAGGGCGACAGATTTTTCTATGGCGCCGTTTAATTTGGTTACATAGCCGCCATGATGTTTACCATGATGAATTTCCATGGTACGGGCATCGATATAGGGCTCAAGGGCATCATAACTGTAAGTTAATTCTGGCAGTTTGTGTGACATATCATCCTCCTGTTTATTTTTTTGTTACTCATTTTCACTCGTTTTGTAAACTAAAAATTTGGGTAAATATTCCCGTCAGGTAAACGATATTTGCAGAAGAGCATCAAATAAGAAAATCCTTGTCCCTTTCGCCAGGCACTGAATTTTTCAGATATAAAATGTTGAAAAATTTTGCCTTTTATTATTCTTGACAGAAAAACGATATTGCCGTATATTTGACTCGCTCTTGGGGCTGTAGCTCAGTTGGGAGAGCGCTTGAATGGCATTCAAGAGGTCAGGAGTTCGATTCTCCTCAGCTCCACAATAAAGCCGCTTACTTTTCAGCGGCTTTTTTATTGTTAATCCATTGACTAAGCTGACGGAACTGCGGCAGCAACATTACCAGGGTCACCAGAAAAGCCATTGTATCGGCCAGCGGAAAAGCAAACCAGATGCCATCGAGGCCGAAGTAAAGCGGAAGTATCAATACCAGGGGGATCAGAAACAGCACCTGCCGGCAAACGGACAGGAAAAATGCCGGCAGTGCTTTTCCGAGAGCCTGAAAGTACCCGGAACCGATTACCTGAAATCCGATCAACGGAAAGGCCAGAATTATATAGCGCATGGCCTCTGCCCCATTCACTACAAGTTCCTGTTCATTGCTGAAAACGGAGATAAACGTCGGCGCAAACAGCATCATCATTAAAAATCCCAGTATTGAAAACAACGTTGCCGTAGCCGATGAAATGCGTAGGGTTTGCTTCACGCGTTCATAATTTTCCGCACCATAATTATATCCGGTGATGGGCAGGAATCCCTGCACAATGCCCAGCAGAGGCATGAAGGTAACCATTAAAATACGATGAATCACACCAAAGATAGCCACGGCAATTTCGCCGCCGTAAGCAACCAGTGAATGATTTAGTATTGCCGCGACCACACTGCCCGAAACCTGTCTGACAAATGATGAAGAACCCACCGTCACCGTTTCCCATAAAATTTTCCGGTCGGGACGGAAATATTTTTTGCGGATGCGCAACATCGAGCCGCCTTTAGTGAAATAATAAAACAGGTGGATCATGGCAATCAGATAAGAAATAACACTGGCCCATGCGGCGCCTTTTACGCCCAGCTCCAGCCCGAATATGAAAATCGGATCGAGAATAATATTAATCACCGCTGCTACAATCATCACGATCATTGCAAAGCGTGCGTTGCCTTCGGCGCGCACGATATTATTATTCATCATCGCATAACTCAACAGCGGAAATCCGATTATGATGATTTCAAAATAATCACGGGCATAACGGACAATATCACCTTTGGCGCCAAAGAGGAATAATATCGGTTCGGCTAGTAAAAACAGCACCGGCGTAAAAATTACGGAAAGCACAAACATCAGGGTGGTTAAGTTACCGAGGGTACGACTGGCCCGTTCCGGATCATTGGATCCTAAGCTGCGCGAGATTATCGATGCACCTCCAATACCCAGGGTTTGGGCTACCGAGGTAACGATCATCTGAATCGGGAAAACGATGGTTAATCCGGCGATAGCCATCGGGCCGACACCCTGACCTACAAAAATCGTGTCGACGATATTGTACAGTGCCATTACCATCATGCCGATGGTGGCGGGCGTTGATAATCTGAACAAAAGACGACCAATCGTTTCATCGCCAAGCAAGCGTGTATTTTGATTCATAGCCGGATCAAAATATGTTATAACTGTATTTTTGCAAATTAGAATTTAAAAAGTATCGCTGTCGGGAGCAATTTAATTTAGGTTAGAGGCCAGGGGGAATTTCAAGCAGAGACGCAAAGGCGCAAAGAAAAAATTATTATAAATGACTTTAACCTGTAAATCGTCCCATGTACTTTAGTACATAAATTCAACTTTTCTGTAAATATTCCAACACCATTACCGGACTATTCAAAATTTAATTTTTCCGGAAATTCAATAATCCATCAATTCATTCTCAAGAAACCGATCCATTTCTTCCACTACCCTTATGCTGTGGGTATTTTTATTGCTACCTAAATCGAGATATCGGGCATTTGGTAGTTGTTCGTGAATTTTTTTCAGATTTTCCGGCTCATGCAGTTTATCCTCTGAGGCACCGATCAGAAGCGTCGGTATATCGATATAAGGCAGACAATCCCATACCGTATAGGATGCAAATGCAAGCACGGCTTTTTTTAATTTCCAGGGATCGGCGGCATCGAGGGCCTGACTATATTTCTGATATTGCTGGTAATCCAATTCTATATTAAGGCGAAAATTTTTCAGATACCATTTGATCACCGGCTTCAGTATCATATAAAATCCTGGATAAAAAACACGAACGATGAAGCGCCAGTAAAGGGGCACACGAAAAACGGCATTGGGAGCAACCAGAATCAGAGTCTTCGGCTTGACCACTGCCCTGCTGCACGTATCGAGTATTGCCGTTGCGCCCAGCGAACTGCCAAAAAGCAGGTAATTTTTATTGCTTAATTTGAAATAATCAACGGCAGCCTGAATATCCCGCCCTATTGCCCGGAGTGAATATTCGGTGTTACCTTGCACTTGTGATGATATTTTTTCCCTGGTTTCCAGGTAATAGACATCGTAATTTTTTATCATCTCAAGGATAACCACTTCCCATGCTTCGATTTGTGTGATCCAGCCGGGGACGAATAAAACCGGCACTCGCGGTTCTACAGAATTTATATGTATACCGATGCACCTGATACGAACATTGCTTTCAACCGGGATCATATTTTCCTCTATCGTATATCCGGCCAGATCAGGATGCTCTAAAAATTTCATGCCCTGTCCTGCTCCCCGCGGTTCATGCGTTGATGCCATTTATTATTCTGGCGATAGAGATTTTTAAATTCCCGGAACATGCGGTCATATATATCCCGGTTTTCCGGATCGGGCTGATATGATTTCTTTATTTTAATGTAATTTTTAATGTCATGATAAGATTTGATGTGGCCCAGAGTCATGCTGGCAAGCAGCGCCACGCCGCGGGCGCTGGCCTCCTGGGGATCACGGATCTGATTAATGCGGTGATTGGTGATATCGGCAAGAATCTGACACCAGGTGTCACTTTTGGCGCCGCCGCCGATAACGTTTAAATAATTAACCTTGTTGTACAGCTTTTCCAGCGTTTCCAGAGCCCAGCGCGTATTGAAAGCGACGCCTTCAAAAACGGCGCGCACCAGATGTGCTTTAGAATGATTGAGTCCCATATTGTAGAATCCGGCGCGGATGTAGTCGTTGTTAATCGGTGCGCGCTCACCGAACATCCATGGGGTAAACATCAAACCGTCACATCCTGCGGGTACTTTCGCAGCCAGTTCATCATATACCCGGAAAGGCATATTGTTTTGCCCGGTAGCTTTCGATTGGTCTCCGTGTTCAAAAATCTGAGATTTCAGCCATTCCAGGCAGAGACCGGCCGTTTCCTGGTGGGATATGCCCAGGTAGTATTTTTCAGGATAGGTACTGCCGATGCAGCCGGTATAGTGTGCCAGATCGATTTTGCGTTTGGCGAAATGACCGGCCACACCGCCGCTGGTGCCGATGCGGATATGCATTTCCCCTTCGCCGATCGCCCCGGATCCCAATGCCGCCGAGCTTAAATCACCGGCGCCGTTGATGATCGGCATGCCCGGTTTTAAGCCGCAGGCTTCCGCCGCGGCAGGGCTCAGTTCACCGGCGATGGCTGCGCTCGGTTTTACTTCAGCAAGTTGCCCTGGATTAACCGCAGCTAATTTACAAAGCTTGGGATGCCATTGATTACGATTTTTACGCGTATCCAGAAGCCACCAGACATAGGCGATATCCACAGAGGTAACAAAATTGCCTGTCAAACGATATATGATATAATCCTTGGCGTCGATAAATTTATGAACGCGCGAAAAGATTTCCGGTTTGCGTGCTTTCAGCCACAGAATTTTTGCGATCTGATCTTTACCGGTGTGACCGGGCGCGCCGCCGGTGATGCGCAGGAAGCGCAGCAGGTTAAAAATATTATAACCCATGATGCGCGGCGGCTTCCAGACCTGTTTTTTTAACACCCTTGCCCCGCGCGTGTCCAGCCAGGTCATTACCGGAATTAATGGTCGCCCATCATGGTCGAGCACGACCAATGACATCACCTGCGAGGAAAATGTCATCCCGGCCACCTGTTCGGGGCCGATGCCGGTTTTTTGCATGACGCGCCGGGTGGTTTTACAAACCGCTTCCCACCACTCCACGGCATGCTGCTCGGCATAACCCGGATTGGGGTGATACAATCCATAGGTTTCTCTTGCGGAATCAATGATTTCCCCGTGAATGCTGACCAGCACGGCCTTATCGCCGCTGGTTCCCATATCATGAGCAATAATATACTTATCCGCCATGATCTTTCCTCATTTTGTGTTGATTTTACGGGTAAGCTTAGTTGCACGGTATAAAATATAAAGAATGCGGGAAATTAGAAACAAAAAATTTATAAAAATAATTTGGGCTAAAGCCCGATATTAAGTTTTTGGATTTTTTAATCCACTATCTAAAGATAGTGGCAAGTCAAAATAATCATCAAAAAGAAAATAAACAATTCTAAGTATAGATTGTCTTCAAAAATTATTATTACTCCCCATGCCGCTGCCTGAGCACCTCATCCACATCGCGCAGACTCAGATCGCTGGCGGTCAGCAATACCATCAGGTGATACAGCAGGTCAGCCGATTCTTCCTTTAACCGATCCCGGTCGCCCTTCATCGCTTCAATCACCGTTTCTACCGCTTCCTCACCGAGCTTTTGGGCAATCTTGTCCATGCCCTTTTCAAACAGCTTTGCGGTGTACGATCCTGCGGGCGGATTTTCCCGGCGATCCTGAATAATCAGTTCCAATTGCCGCAGAAACAATTTTCCTTTGCGATTGACCTCGTCAAAACAGGTGTCCTTGCCGGTGTGACAAACCGGTCCGTCGGGGGTGGCTTTAATCAGCAGGGTGTCGGCGTCGCAATCGGCGCTGATTTCCTTAACGTGCAGGAAGTTGCCGGAGGTTTCGCCCTTTGTCCACAGGGTTTTACGTGAACGACTGTAAAAAGTAACCCGCTTGCTTTCGATGGTTTTTTGATAAGCAGCTTCATTCATGAAACCGAGCATCAGCACTTTGCCGGTATCCGCATCCTGAATGATGGCCGGTATCAAACCGTTTAACTTTTCATAATTCAATTTCATATCCGCACCGTGATTTGTTTATTTCTTAAGTATTGCTTTAAATCCGGAATTTTAATTTCGCCAAAGTGGAAAACCGAGGCGGCTAAAGCAGCATCTGCCCTGCCCTTTTTGAAGACATCAACGAAATGATCCATGGTTCCCGCGCCCCCCGAAGCGATCACCGGTACGGGCACGGCATCTCCGATCATTTTCGTCAGTTCCAGGGCAAAGCCGTCTCTGGTGCCGTCGTGATTCATCGACGTCAGTAAAATTTCCCCGGCGCCGCGATCCACGCCTTCTCTGGCCCATTCCAGAGTTTTTCGCTCGGTGGGCGTGCGGCCGCCGTGCACGTAAACGATCCAATCCCGATTGACATATTTTGTATCGATGGCCAAAACAATACATTGACTGCCGAAACGGGCGGCCAGTCGTTCGATTAATCCGTAATTTTTTACTGCTGATGAATTGATGCTGATCTTGTCCGCTCCGGCATCGAGCAGTAAGGCGACATCGTCTTCATTACGGATACCGCCGCCGACGGTAAAAGGAATATTGATGTGCAGGGCAATTTTTTTCACCAGTTCTGCAAAAGTGGCCCGCTTTTCAATGGTTGCCGTAATATCCAGAAAAACCAGTTCATCGGCGCCCTGTTCGGCATAAGCCTGACCCAGCTCGACGGGATCGCCGGCATGCCGGATATTGACGAAGTTAATACCTTTCACGGTTTGTCCGTCCCTGATATCCAGACAGGGAACAATGCGTTTGGTCAGCATAAAAATTCTTTCAGATCATTTAAAGTGATTGTGTTTTCATACAACGCCTTTCCGATAATCACACCGTCGATGCCGGCGTCATTTAACTTTTTGATATCGGATACGGAACGCACGCCGCCGCTGGCAATAACGAACAACTGCGGGAAACGTCGTTTGAGATTGGTATACAGATCGAAATCGGGTCCCAGCATCCGTCCGTCACGGGCAACATTAGTGGAAATAATATAACGCATGCCGGCATCAACGTAGCTTTCAACAAACTCAATCAGATTTAGTGCACTGGTTTCCTGCCAGCCGGACACGGCGATGTTCCCGTTTTTGACATCGGCGCCGAGGATAATTTTTTCCGCACCAAAACGCCCGATCCAGCGTAAGGTCAATGCTCTGTTTTTTACCGCGATGCTGCCGGCAGTGATCTGACTGGCGCCGCTTTGGAAAGCCAGTTCGAGATCGGCATCGGATTGTATCCCGCCGCCGAAATCAATTTGCAGATTTGTTTTGGCGGCGATATTTTTCAGTACGGCGGCATTTTTGATTTTACCGGCTTTGGCTCCGTCCAGATCGACCAAATGCAGTCGTTTAACGCTGGCGTCTTCAAATTGCCTGGCAATGCTCAAAGGATCGCTGCTGTAAACTTTCTTCCGCGAAAAATCGCCCCCAGTCAGACGGACACAGTGACCGTCAATGATATCAATGGCCGGAATAATCGTAATCATAATTCCAAAAAATTCCTCAAAATATGTTCACCGATTTTACCGCTTTTTTCGGGATGAAACTGAACGGCGTAAAAATTATCCCGATACAGCGCCGAGCTGAAGGGCAGAATGTAATCGCTGCGGGCGCTGGTTTCCGCGCTTAACTCCGCAAAATAGCTGTGTACAAAATAAACATATGTTTCCGGATTGATGCCTTCAAATAAGGGACCGGATAAATCGCGAATGGTATTCCAGCCCATGTGCGGTACTTTATCCTGCGGCGGAAAGCGGCGTACGTTTACATCAAAGATATTCAGCCCGTCCACGTCATTTTCCGCACTGTGCCGGCACATCAGTTGTAAACCGAGACAAATACCCAGTACAGGTTGTTTCAGATTAACGATGATTTTATCGAGCCCGCGGGCCTGTAAATACTGCATGGCGCTGCTGGCCTCGCCCACACCGGGAAAAATGATCCGGTCGGCTGATTTTAATATTTTCGGCTCATCACTGACATGCGCTTCGATGCCCAAACGCTGCAGGGCGAATTTGACCGACTGGATATTACCGGCGTTGTACTTGATCACGGCAACCTTCATAGCGCTCCTTTCGTGCTGGGAATGGCCGCATCTTCAGCGCTTTTTTTTACCGCCTGAGCCAGGGCGCGGGCAACTCCTTTGAAAATGGCTTCGATCTTGTGGTGTTCATTTTTTCCTTCTGTGCGGATGTGCAGGGTAAGTCCGGCGGCATCGGCAAAGGATTTAAAGAAATGCGCGAACAGCTCCGTGGGCAAATCGCCTATTTTTTCCCGTTTGAATTCGGCATTCCATTCCAGGTGACTGCGTCCCGACAAATCGACGGCAACCTGAGCCAGTGATTCATCCATGGGCAGTAAAAATCCGTAGCGCTCGATACCCCGTTTGTCACCAAGCGCTTCCCTGAAAGCAGCCCCTAAAGTCAGCGCAACGTCCTCGGTGGTGTGATGCTCATCGACTTGCAGGTCACCCTTCGCTGCCACGGTAAGGTCCATTTGACCATGACGGGCAAA